>NZ_JANSHF010000001.1:85915-252304 GCF_047461475.1 Synechococcus sp. WC10meta | reverse complement strand
AGACGGAGCCAACTTTAGCCTAGGCAAAGTGCCTACCAGAAAAGATGTACTCGCAAGCCTACTCGCTCAGCCCATCTCCGTCAAGGCAGGCGGTTGGTTATGCCACAAAGTGGCTGATGTCTAGTGAATCAAGGACTAGAGGAGAGCCCTGTTTTTGCCAGCCCAGCCGAAGCAAAAGCCCGGCAAGGCCAGCCAAATCTGAAGCAACTCTGTAAGTTCCCGGCACCTGCGCCGAGAATCGGCCAGCCTACCTAGTAGAAGGGATCCCAGCTTCCCACTTAGGTCAGCAAGACAGAGTCTTTGCTAGAAGCGAGGGATCCCTTGTTTCGGCGTTTCTTTGGGGAAGCCTCGTATGGTTCTTAGCTCTCCTCCCTCTGTCATGCCCAGCAGCGCCGAACGCGAGATGGCGCGGGATGTGCTCACCCTCTCCCGGCATGTCTTGCAGCAGTTTGGCAGCTTCACCGCCGAGGCCCAGGACTTCAGTGCTCTGATGAACCGCATTGCCCTGGCCGGCAAGATGATTGCCCGCCGCCTCAGCCAGGCAGGACTCATCGAGGGAGCGCTGGGCGTAACCGGCAACGTCAATGTCCAAGGGGAAGAACAGCAGCGGATGGACGAGTACGCCAACCGGGCCTTCATCCGCGCTTTGGAGCAGACAGGGCTAGTCTGTCGGCTGGTCTCAGAAGAGATGAAAACCCCGGCCCGCTTGCCGGAAAACTGCTCCCTCAGCCGCCTGGCGCTGCTTGTCGATCCCCTAGATGGCTCCTCCAATATCGAGGCCAACCTCAGCGTTGGCTCCATTTTCTCTGTCCTTCAGCCCCTGGAGGATCGCCCTGAGGCTGACCACCAAGATCTCCTCCAGCCGGGCCGCCGGCAACTGGCTGCTGGCTATATCCTCTACGGCCCCAGCACCCAACTGGTCTATTCCGTCGGCAAGGGGGTACATAGCTTTACGCTGGATCCCAGCTTGGGCGAGTTCATCCTCTCCCAAAGCGACATCCGCATTCCCGAACGTGGCTCCGTCTACAGCCTCAACGAGGGCTACTTCTGCCAGTGGAGCGAGGGGATCCAAAACTTCATCCGCTACGCCCATCGCCAAGGTAGCTATACCTCCCGCTACAGCGGCGCTCTGGTGGCGGATTTTCACCGCATCCTGTTGCAGGGAGGGGTGTATCTCTATCCCGGTACCCAGAAGAAACCCGAGGGCAAGCTGCGGCTGATGTACGAGGCCAACCCGCTGGCGTTTTTGGCCGAGCAGGCAGGAGGCGTGGCTACCACTGGCACCGAGGCCATCCTGGACATCGTGCCCCACTCTCTCCACCAACGGGTGCCCCTCATCATTGGCAGCCGCGAGAACGTGGAAGAGGTGCTGCGCTGTCTGGAAGGTTCTCTGCAGCCCTAGCTCCTCTCTCCCTATCCACCCAAGCTGAGCCGACTCTATGGTGGCCCTGGCGGAAAACCCCTTGCGCGTTGGCCTCAACCAAGAGCGCATTCCGGATCCTTGCATTCTGGTGCAGTTTGGCGCTTCCGGGGATCTGGCGGCCCGCAAGCTGATCCCGGCCTACTACCGGCTCTTTGTCCAGCGACGGCTGCCGCCGGAGTTTACCTTGGTGGGGGTGGCTCGCCGCGACTGGAGCCACGAGGCCTATCGGGACAAGATGCGGGCAGCCCTGAAGGAGTTTGCCCCCCAGGATCTGGGGCCAGAAGCCCTCTGGCAAGACTTTGCCAGCCGCCTGTTTTACTGTCGCCTGGATATTGGCGATGCCGAGGGCTACCTGCGCCTCAAGCAATTCCTCAGCGAATTGGACGAAGAGCGGGGCACCCGCGGCAACCGCGTGTTTTACCTGGCGGTGGCACCGGACTTCTATGCCCAGGCCCTCCAGCAGTTGGGGGCAGCGGGGATGCTGGCGGATCCAACCAGGACGCGGGTGGTGATTGAAAAGCCCTTCGGCCACGACCTCACCTCGGCCCAGGAGCTGAACCGCCTTGTGCAGCGCATCTGTCAGGAAGAGCAGGTCTACCGCATCGACCACTACCTGGGCAAAGAGACGGTGCAAAACCTGCTAGTCTTCCGCTTTGCCAACGCCATCTTTGAGCCTCTCTGGAACCGCAACTACATCGACCATGTGCAGATTACGGTAGCGGAAACGGTAGGGGTGGAGGATCGGGCCGGCTACTACGACGCTGCCGGCGCCCTGCGGGACATGGTGCAGAACCACCTAATGCAGATCTATTGCCTGACGGCCATGGAGCCGCCCGTCTCGTTGCGCGGCGATGGGGTGCGCAATGAAAAGACCAAAGTGCTGCAGGCCACCCGTCTGGCCGACACTCGCAACGTGGCAGCCGCAGCGGTGCGGGCCCAGTATGGCCCCGGCTGGATTAGCGGCAGGCCAGTGCCCGGCTATCGCCAAGAGCCCAATGTCAACCCCAACTCGCAGACCCCCACCTATGCCGCCCTGAAGCTGGAATGCGACACCTGGCGGTGGAAAGGGGTGCCCTTTTACCTGCGCACGGGCAAGCGCCTAGCCAAGAAGGTTTCCGAGGTGGCCATCTACTTTAAGCAGGTGCCCCTATCCCTTTTTCCTTCGGCCACGCGGGAGGTGAGCCCCAACATCCTGGTGCTGCGCATCCAGCCCAACGAGGGCATCTCCTTGCGTTTTGAGGCCAAGATGCCCGGGCCGGAGATCCGCACCCGCTCGGTGGAAATGGATTTTCGCTACGGGACAGCCTTTGGGTCGAGCGCGCCAGATGCCTACGAGCGCCTGCTGTTGGACTGCCTGCTGGGGGATCCCACCCTGTTTACCCGCGCCGACGAGGTGGAAGCTGCCTGGCGGGTGGTAACGCCCGTTTTGTCGGCCTGGGAGACGCCACCTGGCTATGATACCGCGCCGCCGCTGTACACCTATGAGGCCGGCACCTGGGGGCCCAAGGCTGCCGAAGACCTGCTGGCCCAGTCTGGGCGGCGGTGGCGACGTCTCTAGTTTCCTGCAGCAAAACCTGGCTCAGGTAGCGACTGGGGCTGATAAAGCGCCAAGGGGGCGAGAGCAGACATTTCAAACAGCGATTGCGGCTAACATGGGCATGGCCTGGTTTTGCGTGGGTATCATGCCGTCGCTGTCGTTCCGGTTTTGCCTAGCCTTGCCGGTGGGCCTTGCCCTTGTCTTGGGGATAGAGGGAGGGGATCCCGCGCGGGCTCAGGTCTTGCTCCATGTGCCCCTGCCCAATGGCGACTTGATGCAGGCCCAGGGGCTGCAACTGGCCACCAACGCGCTGCGGCTAGCCCAGTTTGGCCAGACCGAAGAGGCGTTGCGCCGCCTGCAACTGGCCGTGGCCATGGTGCCCACCTCTTCCGAGCTGCTCTACGCTTTGGGCAACGTCTATCTGGAGCTGGGGAACTCTGCCCAGGCCGTGCAGGTGCTGCAAAGGGCCCGCGCTCTGGCTCCCCAGGATGGGGATGTCCTCTACTCCCTGGGAGTGGCTTACTTGCGGCAGGGCAGCTACTTTGCCGCCGCCGAGGCCCTGGAACGGGCTGTTGCCTTGCAGCCGGATAACCCCAACGCCCGCTTTCAACTGGGCAATGCCTACCTCATGCTTGACCAATGGGATCCCGCCCGGCGGGAATATGAGAAAACCTTGGAGTTGGATCCCGCCTACTGGCCTGCTATGAACAACCTTGGCCTGGTGGACTACGAGCAAGGGGATCTGGAGGCGGCCATCGAGCGCTGGGAGCGCACCATCGAGATGAACGAGGCGGTGGCCGAGCCCTACCTGGCCCTGGCTACAGCCCTGTACGTTCGCGGCCAAACCCAGCGGGCGGAAGAACTGGGGGCCAAAGCCGTGCGCTTGGATCCCAGCTATGCCCGGCTAGAGGTGCTGCGGGAGAACCTGTGGCGGAATAACCTGCTGCGAGATGTGCAAGTTCTCCTGCGAACGCGGGCAGTGGTGGAGGCCCTACAGCAGGCTGCTGTGGACCGGTTCAACCGCCAGATGGGTCTTGCAGGAGAGTAGCCCGGGATCCCTCGGCCACTGGCTTTTGCAGCTTCTCAAGCTTGGCTCGGATCCGCTCGGCAATACCGACACTGTTGAGGCCAAGGTCTGCAAGAGACTCTTCACGGGTAGCATGTTCTACCCAAATGTCTGGCACCCCCAGGCGCAAAAGAGGCACCCGGATATCGGCATCCAGGAGGGCTTCCCCCACTGCCGAGCCAAACCCGCCCATGAGGCAGCCTTCTTCCACCGTCACCACCAGGCGGCTTTGTTCGGCTAGGGGCAGGATTAGCTCTGTATCCAGGGGCTTGGCAAAGCGGGCATTGACTACCGTCGTGGAGATGCCGTGCTCTTTGAGGATCTCCGCGGCCTGCAAGCTGGGATAGACCATCGACCCATAGGCCAGGACTAACACATCGCCGCCGCTGCGCAGCACCTCCGCCTTGCCAATGGGAATGGGCTCCCAGCCATCTTCCGCCAAGGGCACCCCAACGCCAGAGTCGCGCGGGTAGCGCATGGCAATGGGTCCTTGGGTGTACTGGATCCCGGTTACCACCATGCGCTGCAGTTCCGCTTCGTCTTTGGGGGCCATCAGCACCATCTCGGGGATGCAGCGCAGATAGGCGATGTCGTACATGCCCTGGTGGGTGGCGCCGTCAGGTCCAACCACGCCTGCCCGATCCAAGCAGAAAAAGACTGGCAGCTTTTGGAGGCAGACATCGTGGATAATCTGGTCGTAGGCCCGCTGCAGGAAGGTGGAGTAAATGGCCACCACCGGGCGCATCCCCTCACAGGCCATGCCAGCAGCCAAGGTGACCGCGTGCTGCTCCGCGATCCCCACATCCACAAACTGATCCGGCAGTTTTTCCTTGAGCTTGTCTAGGCCAGTGCCGGTGTCCATAGCTGCCGTGATGCCAATGATGCGGGGATCCCGCTCCGCCAGTTTGCAAAGGGTATGGCCGAAGACCTTGCTGTAGCTGGGGGGAGTGGGTTTAGTGGGAGGATAGGGTTTGCCGGTGGCCAGGTCGAAGCGGGATTGGGCGTGATAGCTTACCTGCTCAGCCTCTGCCGGTGGGTAGCCTTTGCCCTTGACGGTGGCCACATGCACCAGCACGGGCCCAGAGAGGCCATGGGCCAACTCAAAAGCATCCAACAACTCTGCCAGGTTGTGCCCGTCCACCGGCCCCACGTAGGTAAAGCCCAGCTCCTCGAAGATGATGCCGGCCTTGTTGTTCTGCACAGCAGTAACCAGCTTCACCGTCTCCTTCATGCGCTCAATTTCGGGGCTGAGACTGGAGCCAACTAGAGGCAGGTTCTTTAGTTGCTCCTCCAGGCTGTCGGCCAAAAATTGCACTGGCGGGCTGAGGCGCAGGCGGTTTAAATAGCGCGGGATCGCCCCCACATTGGGGGAAATCGACATGCCGTTGTCGTTGAGAACCACCATCAGGTTGGTCTTGGGCAAATGGCCGGCGTGGTTGATGGCCTCATAGGCCATGCCCCCGGTCAGGGCGCCGTCCCCGATGATGGCCACCACCTTGAAGTTTTCCCCCCGCCGGTCGCGGGCAATGGCCATACCCAAGGCTGCCGAGATGCTGGTGGAGGCGTGGCCGGCCCCAAAGTGGTCGAAGCGGCTTTCGCTGCGCTTCAGGTAGCCGGAGATCCCCCCCTTTTGGCGAATGGTGTGGAAGTTGTGATACCTGCCGGTGAGCATTTTGTGGGCATAGGCTTGGTGCCCCACATCCCAAATAACCTTGTCGCGATCCAGGTCAAGGGTTTTGTAGAGCGCCAAGGTCAGCTCCACCACCCCCAACCCTGGCCCTAGGTGACAGCCGACGGGAGAGTTGGCAGCCGTTTGCAAGTGTTTTTCGCGGATCTGGCGAGCTAAGCTGCGCAACTGGCTGAGGCTTAGGTTGCGGAGCTGGTTGGGATGAGTGATTTCACTCAGGTGCATAGGGGATCTGTCCTTCCGGTGTGATCTCACTCTAGATCATGGCTTTCCAAGAGGGCTTGGCTGGAGTCTTTTCAAAACTTCGCTGGATGTCTCCCGCTGCAGGGTTAGCATCGGACAAAGGCCCCGCTTTTCGAGGTTGCCTGCCCATGAGGATTGCCGACAACATCACCCAACTCATCGGTCGCACGCCGTTGGTGCGGCTCAACCGGATCCCGCAGGCGGAGGGATGCCTGGCGGAGATTGTGGTTAAACTGGAGAGCTTCAACCCGGCAGCCTCGGTAAAAGACCGCATTGCCGTCAGCATGATCGAGGCAGCTGAGCAAGCCGGTTTAATTTCCCCCGGCAAGACCATTTTGGTGGAACCCACCTCCGGCAACACGGGCATTGGCTTAGCTATGGCGGCAGCGGCCAAGGGCTACCGGCTCATCATCGTCATGCCTGAGAGCATGAGCCTGGAGCGGCGGCTGCTGTTGAAGGCCTACGGGGCAGAGGTGCATCTAGCCAGCAGCGCCGGTGGCATGGGAGAGGCCATTTGGAAGGCGGAAGAGATCGTGCGCCGCACCCCCAATGCCTACATGCTGGGCCAATTCACCAATCCGGCCAACCCCCAAATCCACGCCCGCACCACCGGCCCCGAGATCTGGGAGGACACCGATGGCCAGGTGGACATCCTGGTAGCGGGGGTGGGCACTGGCGGCACCATTACCGGGGCGGGCGAGTTTCTCAAGAGTAAGAAACCTTCCATTCGGCTAGTGGCCGTCGAGCCCAAGGCAAGCGCGGTTCTAAGCGGGGGACGGCCCGGCTTTCACCGCATCGAGGGCATCGGGGCAGGGTTTGTGCCGGAGGTGTTGCGGCGGGATCTCCTGGATGAGGTGATTGCCGTAGACGACGAAGAAAGCATGGTCTACAGCCGCCGCCTGGCCAGAGAAGAAGGGATCCTCTCCGGCATTTCCACTGGGGCAGCCCTGGCTGCCGCTATCCAGGTGGGGCGGCGACCGGAAAACGCCGGCAAGCTAATTGTGATGATCCAGCCCAGCTTTGGCGAGCGCTACCTCAGTACGCCTCTCTTCCGCGACCTGGAGCGAGAGTCGGACTCGCGGCTGCCGCAGTCTTTGGTTAGGTAGTCAAAACTCGCCAGCTAGGGCCGCTACGCAGCGCTCACACAGCTCTGGATGTTCGGCAAATTCCCCCACCCGAGGAGAGTAGTTCCAGCAGCGCACGCACTTTTTGCCCTCTGCCCGCTGAACGACAACCTGCAGCTCCGCCGCCTCAGTCTCTGCCTTGATGAGCTCCACCTGGGAAGTGATAAACAGGTAGCGCAGCTCGGCGGCCCGCTCTTCCAGAAGAGCGTACAGGTGGGGATCCGCCACCTTGAGGATGAGCTTGGCTTCGGTGGAAGCGCCGATGAGCTTGTCGGTGCGCGCTTGTTCCAGCGCCTTGTTCACCTCCTGCCGCACTGCCCGCAGCTTTTCCCAAGTGGCAGCTAGCTGGGGATCCCGCCACTGCTCCGGCAGTCGCATCCAGCCCCCTTCAAACACCGAACGGGTGGGCTTGGGGTAGGGCAGGTAGCTCCAGATCTCTTCTGCGAGGTGGGAAAGCACTGGGGCGATGGCCTTGGCCAAGTTCTCCAGCACCAGGGACAGCACCGTCTGACATTGCCGCCGCCGCAGGCTGCGGGCGTGACTGATGTAGAGGCGATCCTTGCCAATATCCAAGTAGAAGTTGGAGAGATCCACCACGCAGAAGTTCTGAACCGCTTGGAAAAAGCGGTAGAACTGATAGCTGTCAAAAGCTTCGGTGATCTCCTCTCCCACCTCCTTTAGGCGGTGCAGGAGGTAGCGATCCAACTCGGTCAACGCTTCAAAGGGAACGGCATCCTGGGCCGGGTTAAAGTCATAGAGGTTGCCTAGCAGAAAGCGGGCTGTGTTGCGGATCTTGCGGTACACATCTGCCATCTGCCCCAGAATGGTCTTGCCCAGGGGCACGTCGCCGGAGTAGTCCACGCTGGAAACCCACAGTCGCAGCACATCGGCCCCGTAGGCGGGATCCGTCTGAGGGTCGCTGCCGCCGTTGATGAGCACCAGGGGATCGATGACGTTGCCCAAGGACTTGCTCATCTTCTGGCCCTTTTCGTCCAGCACAAAGCCGTGGGTGAGCACCGCCTTGTAGGGGGCACAGCCATTGACCGCCACTGAGGTCAGCAAGCTGGACTGGAACCAACCTCGGTGCTGATCCGAACCCTCCAGGTAGAGATCCACGGGGTAGCCTAACCCGCGCGCCTGGGCCACCGCCGCCCAGGAAGAGCCGGAGTCAAACCAAACATCCATGGTGTCCGTGCCCTTGCGGTAGGTGCGGCCATTGCGGCGGTACTGCTCCGGCAGCAATTCTTCTACTGGGCGCTTCCACCAAGCGTCAGATCCCTCTTGGGCAAAGATGGCCTTGATGTGGTCAATGGTTTCGGCAGTCAGCAGAGCCTCGCCAGTCTCCTCGTCATAGAAAACAGGGATGGGCACCCCCCAGGCCCGCTGGCGGGAGATGCACCAGTCGGAGCGCTCCTTGACCATGGCGGTGATGCGGTTTTCCCCTTCCGGCGGGATCCACTTCACGGTTTTGATGGCCTGCAGGGCCAGCTCCCGGAAGCCGGCTACGGACGCAAACCACTGCTCGGTGGCCCGGAAGATGGTGGGTTCTTTGGTGCGCCAGTCATAGGGATATTTGTGGCTGTAGGGCTCCTCCTTGAGCAGGGCACCGGCAGCCTGCAAAGCCTTAATCACGGCCAGGTTGCCGCTGGTCTCCGGTTCTTTGGAGAGGACATCTAGCCCGGCAAACTGGGGGCCGGCTTCTGCTGTAAACCTCCCCTGCTCGTCCACGGGGCTGAGGATGGGCAGGCCGTACTTTTGGCCAGTTTTGAAGTCTTCTTCCCCATGCCCTGGCGCCGTGTGGACAATGCCGGTGCCGGACTCGGTGGTCACATAGTCTCCCAAAACACAGAGGCTAGGGCGGTCAAAGAGGGGGTGGCGTCCCTGGCAGTATTCCAGAGCGGATCCCGGCAGGGTGGCCTTGACCTCCAAGGGAGTCTCCAGGACTTTTTCCAGCCGCTGCCGCAAAGCGGCGGCAATGAGCAGCAGGCCGAAGCGGGGAGACTCCACCACCGCGTAGGTAAGCTTGGGGTTAAAGCAGAGAGCCAGGTTGGCCGGGATCGTCCAAGGGGTAGTCGTCCAGATGGCCGCCCGCAGGCCTGGCAGGAAGGGCTCTAAAACCGGCCGCGCCGCCGGGCTGAGGCTTTGCAAGGGAAAAGCCACGTAGATGCTGGGGGAGATGTGGTTGTCGGGATATTCCAGCTCCGCTTCTGCCAGGGCCGTCTGGGAGCTGGGGCTCCAGTGGACGGGCTTGAGGCCGCGGTAGATGTAGCCCTTGAGAACCATCTGGCCAAACACCTCGATCTGGGCCGCCTCGTACTCCGGCGATAGGGTCAGGTAGGGCCGATCCCAATCTCCCCATACCCCCAGCCGCTGAAAACTGGCCCGCTGCACGTTGACGTAGTGCAGGGCGTACTCTCTGGCCTTTTGCCGCAGTTGCAGGGGGGTGAGGCTCTGCCGCTCCTGGGGGGAGAGGCTTTGCAGCACTTTCAGCTCGATGGGCAGGCCGTGGCAGTCCCAGCCAGGTACATAGCGCACCTTGCGCCCTCGCAGGAGGTGGTACTTGTTGACGATGTCCTTGAGGATCTTGTTGAGGGTGGTGCCCATGTGGATGTCGCCATTGGCATAGGGTGGCCCATCGTGCAGGACAAAGGGATCCCCCGGATTGGTTTCCGACAGACGCTGGTAGATCTGTTCTTCCTGCCAAAAAGCCTGGATGGCGGGCTCTCTCTTAGCGGCCTCCGCCCGCATGGGAAACTGAGTCTGCGGCAGGTTGAGGGTACTCTTGTAGTCCACGGCAACTTGAGCAGGCTAAAGGGCGTTTTTCTATCCTACGCCGTTGCCTGGTTCTCAGTCGTGTTCTAGGCTTCCTCTCCCTGGCCTGAGGGAAAGGGATCCAGACGGCCACCTCGGCTTTCTGCCAGGAGTCTGGCTTGCTTGGGGTTCCTTTCTCTTAGGGTTGAACGGTAAGGCGCCGGCTCTCGACAACCAGGCCACTTTGGTTAACCAGCATCACCGAGATCCACTCAGCACCCGCTTCTGGGGGGGCATCCGCCTGCAGGAAGATCCCGCCCGCCTGCAGAGGTTCGAGGGCAAACGAAGTGACATCCAGGTAGCTTGCTCCGGCAACGGGCCGCTCCGCCACAGCGCCCAACAGCAAAGATTGGGTGAGGGGCTCGGCCACAATGGCCTGCAGCGAGTAGGTGGATCCCGGCTTGACCACCTCCGGCAGCTTGAAAGTAACGGTGGGGGGTGCTGAGCCGGAGGTGAGCGTGCTCGACTCCCGCAGCACTTCTTGCTCTACCAGCAGCAGTTGTCCTGGATTGGCGGCATCCGGGCGGTAGCGGTTGCGCACCAGGACGGAAGCCTTTACCTGAAACTCCCCCCGCCCCGAAGCCTGGGATCCCTGCACTTGGCTAGCAATCTCAGCTACAATCTCAGGGCCTATCTGCCGCCAGGAGACAATTTGGGCGGAGTAGGTCAGCTCAGGATGCGCGTCCCACAGCTTGCGAATGGCCTCTTCCACCCCCTGCCGATCCAACCCGTCGCGGTGGCGGAAGTCGGGGCTGTAGCCGGCCATCACCTTCGGCAAGTCCCGTCGGTTAGCCGCGGCTATTTGCTCGTTCAGCCACTCGACCAGAGCCGCTGGCGCAGGGGCAGAAACCTGCCTTTGCAGCCCGCTTTCTAGCGGCGGGGGAGTCTGGGCCAGCACTTTGCCTGCAAGCGGGATCCCCCAGCTCAAACTCAAGGCAAGGGGCCAGAGCAGTTGGGAAAAGGCGGATCGAGAGCTCAAACTGTGGGCCTCCGGCGGGCAGGTCTGCGCTTAGTTTAGCCTGTCCGGGTAGGGATCCGGCCCAACTTGGCCGAGCGGCTATCCACACCCCTAAAGCCCGGTTTATTCTGGAGATTGGGTTGCATCGGCGAGGTTCCATGGCGTCCCCTCACTCTCCTGCTTTCTTGGCTTTGGTCAACGAGGCCAAAAGCCGCATCCAAGAGCTGACCGTCGAGCAAGTCAGGCAGAAACAACGGCAAGGGGATCCCTTCTACCTAGTCGACGTGCGGGAAGAATCGGAGTGGCAGGCAGGTCGCATTGCTGGCGCCATTCACTTGAGCAAAGGCATTATTGAGCGGGACATCGAGAAGGTGATCCCAGACAAAGAGGCGGAGATTGTCCTCTATTGTGCTGGTGGGTTTCGTTCAGCCTTAGCAGCCGATAACTTGCAGAAGATGGGCTACCGCCGCGTGTTTTCGATGGACGGCGGCATCCGCGCCTGGCGAGAGGCTGGCTTTCCCGAAGAGTGCTAGAAATTCTTGCTCAGCTTTCCCAAGGAGAAAGGGGACGTCTGTAACATGGTCTCTAGGGCCGATAGCGTGGACTCTTCCGTTGCCTCTGCCATGCCTCAAACCTTGCCCCGCCTGGAGATTGCTGCCCGTTTGCAGCAGCTGCGCCAGCTTTTGCAAGAACAGAATTTGGATGGGTTTTGGGTGCCCTCCGCCGATGAGCACCTCAACGAGTACCTGCTGGAGTATCGCAAGCGGCGGCAGTGGATCACGGGTTTTACTGGCTCGGTGGGCGATGCTTTGATTAGCCGGGACAGGGCTTGGCTGTGGGTAGATCCCCGCTACCACGAGCAGGCCGAGCGGGAGGTGGATCCCAACCTGTTTACGGTGATCAAAGGCGGTCTGCCGGATCAGCCCAGCCTGATGGAGATTGTAGAGGAGTTAGGATCTGGCTTTCGCCTGGGGGTGGATCCCTTTACGGTGTCCGTAGCCACCTACCGCCAGTTACAAGCCCACGCCCAAGCCGGGGGAGTGCTGCTGGTGCCGGTTCGCGAAAACCCGCTAGATAAGCTGGCCAAGGAATCTAGCCAACCTCTTTTGAAACAACCCATCTATCCTGTCCCTGCCCAGCTCTGCGGGGCCACCCCCAGCGACAAGCTGGCTCAGGTGCGCCAGGAGATGCGCCGCAAGCGGGTAGGCCTGTTGCCCTTAACCAAGTTGGACCAGGTAGCCTGGCTATTGAACCTGCGTGGCTCTGACATCCCCTACAACCCGGTGTTCCGCGCCTACGCGCTGGTTGCCCTGGAGAGGGTTGCCCTCTTCACAGATCTGGAGCGCCTTACTCCCTCGGCTCGGCAAGTGCTGGCCGAAGCGGAGGTAGAGCTCTGGCCCTACGAGGCTTACCCGGAACAACTGCCCCAGTGGGCCGAGCGCTACGGGCCGGTGGGATTGGATCCCAAGCAGACCACTCAGGGCACGCAAGAGCTGCTGCACGGGATCCCCTGTCGCGAGCTGGATCACCCCGTGGATGTCCTCAAGGCGGTCAAAAACCCCACCGAGCTGGAGCAGATGCGGCTAGCCAACCGCAAAGCCAGCCGGGCCAAGATCCGCACGCTCGCCTGGATCGACCGGCAGATCCAAGCAGGGATCCCCATCAGCGAAGCCGATGTGGCAGCCACCCTGGAGGCCCACTACCGCGAGGAAGGGGATTGGGTTGGCTTGAGCTTTAACACCATCGCTGGGGCCGGGGCCAATAGCTCTATCGTTCACTACGGCACCCCGGATCCTCAGAAGCTGCTGCAGCCAGGCGAGTTGTTTTTGTTGGACTCGGGATCCCACTACCTGGGGGGCACTACCGACGCTACCCGCACCCTCTGGATTGGCTCGCAACCCGCGGATCCCTTGTGCAAGCGGCGCTACACCGAGGTGCTCAAAGCCCACATTCACTGCGCCCGCCAGATCTTCCCCCCCGATACCTACGGCCTCTCTTTGGATGGCATTGCCCGCTCCAGCCTCTGGCAGGCAGGGCTAGACTACGGCCACGGCACTGGCCACGGCGTCGGCGCCTTTTTGAACGTCCACGAGGGGCCCAATGGGATCCACCGCCGCGCCAGCACCCCCTTCAAGGTAGGCATGATCACCAGCATCGAGCCAGGTTACTACCAGCCAGGCTGGGGCGGGATTCGCCTGGAGAACCTCTACGAGGTGGTTGCCCTCCCCGAGCCAGAGGGCTGGATGGGCTTTCGCTCTCTGACGTGGATCCCTTTTGACAGGCGTTTGATCGATTGGGATCTCCTAGACGCGGCACAGCGGGCTTGGCTGGATGAGTATCACCGCCAGGTTTACGCCCTGCACCAGGCCAGTCTCTCAGAAGAGGATGCCTCTTGGCTAGAGTGGGCCTGCGGTCTTGCCAGCTAGCCGTTATGCCACGGGTCTTGCCGCTAGCGCAAGCTCTCGCAAACCACAGCTTGCAAGGAGCAAGTTTCCTGGATGCAGCCCCAGCTAACTAGAGCAGGCGGGCTGCTTTTACGAGTTTGGGGTACTGGATTAGGAGCAGAGACTGTTGGTCTGGCAGGGGCTGAATGATCCCCTGCTGCTGCAAGCGGTTCAGCACTGCCGCCACTGTTTCCTGGTTAACCTGGCTGAGGTCGGCCAAATCCTGGAGGGGCGGGTAGATGATGCGCACTCCCTGCTCAGTCTTCTCGCCAAAGGCTTCCGCCAGTTGCACCAGCGCATGCACCACCCGCACAGGAGGGCTCTGTTGCTCCAGGTCGGCCTGCAAATTCGCTAGGCGCAGACGGCGGGAGAGGCTGCGAGCCAGTTGGTAGCACAGGCGCGGCTCCTGCAGCATCAGCGTCTTGAAAGTTGCCGCTGGGATCCCGGCAGCCCGCACCGAGGTTAAGGCCAGCACATCCCGCGAGCGGGGCGCTTCGTCCAACACCGCCATTTCCCCTACCCAGGCGCCGGGCCCGAGTAGAGCTAGGGTTTGGGCGCTGTCCCAGGTTCCTTCGGCGGTGTGGATCCGCAGAGCTCGCCGCACCTTGACCCAGCCAGATAGGATCAAATAAACAACGCTGCCCCAGGCATCCTGCATCAAGAGCGCCTGCCCTGCTGGGATGTCCCGCAGCTTTACCTGGGATCCCAGCCACTGCAAAGACGTGGCCGAAAGTTCCGCCAGCGTCGGCACTGCCTTGAGCTCAGAAAGAACAGCAGCGGCGTCGGAAGTCATGCCAGATCGGGCGTCTACTCTACCGCAAGCTCACTGTAGCCCAGTTGCCAGCCCAAGAGCTATCCTGCAAGGGTACTCTCGCCAAAGATAGGAAGGGAACCCGGTTGTCCTGAATTCGTCTCTCAAGTAGAGGTTCCGGTTGGGAGGGGATCTCTTTCTGGGGATGCTTATGGATGCTGCCCTCAGCAACATCAGCGGCCAGTGCTGGTCAGCCTCACTGAGGAAGGAGCCTGTGCTGCCAGAAAAGCTTGCCGATCGGGAGCTGGTACTGCTGTGTCAGCAGGGATCCCGGCCCCACCGCGAGGCCTTTGCCGAGCTCATACGCCGCTATCAGGCCTACGTAGATAAGGTTCTCTACCATCTTGCGCCCAACTGGCCGGATCGCCAGGACTTGGCCCAGGAAGTTTGGATCCGGGCCTACCGCAACCTCAAACATCTGCAGGAGCCAGCAAAGTTTCGCAGTTGGCTGGGGCGGATTGCCACCAACCTGGTTTACGACGAGCTGCGCAAGCGCAGGCGCCAGCAGCAACCCCTCTCTTTGGATGCCTCGATTTCCACGCAAGAGAGTGAGATGGAATGGGAGCTGCCCAGCAGTAGCCCAAGCCCCCACGACCACCTCGCCACCTGCGAGTTTTACGAGCGATTGCACCAAGCCGTCCACGACCTGCCTGAGGCCTTTCGCCAAGCCATCCTGCTGCGAGAAATTCAGGGGATGGCCTATGAGGAAATTGCGGAGATTACGGGGGTATCTCTGGGTACTGTTAAATCCCGCATTGCCCGGGCCCGCGCCCGCTTGCAGTCCATCCTGAAGCCCTACCTCAATGGCGAATGACTATGTTTTGCCCCAACCTCAACCCCGACCGCGAGGATGCCGCCTCCCCTCCCCCCGCGGAGCTGCCGCCGGTGGAGGAGCGCTTTGAGCAGCTAAGCGCCTACCTGGATGGAGAACTGTCCCCCCAGGAGGCGCGACAAGTGGAGGACTGGCTAGCCAGCGATCCCCAGGCGCAGCAACTGTACAGCCAACTGTCGGCCTTACAGGCCGGTTTGGCTAACCTCAAGGTGCCAACCCTGGATCCCGTTCAGACGGAGCTGCTGATTAGCCGTGTGTTCGAGAAGCTGGATCGAGGGCCAGAGGTTGCTCTGGGCTGGCGGCGGTGCAGCGGCTTTCCTTGGCGACAAGTGGCAGCAGCCGTGGTAGCCCTGGCGGGAGCGGGCTGGGCGGGCTGGCGCTGGCTGCACCCTCAGCCGTTGGTGTCTCTGGAGGATCCGCCAGTGCGGGTGGCAATTGTGCCCGCCTCTGCCTGGGTTGCCCAACGCTATCTATTTGAGCCAGGACAGAAGCAAGACGCCTACTCAATTTTATTCGAGTCGCTGCCCAACTCCCCAACCGACTTGAGCTGGGAGTGAGCTAATTGGCTTGAGCTAGCTTGAAGTGAGGAACACAGGGTGAGAACAGCGGTTTGCCAAGCTTGGGGGCTAGCAGTTTGTCTTTGGCTGGGCAGTCTGGGATCCTGGCCAGCCCAGGCAAACCCCAGCGCCTTGAAGTCCGCTTCCCAGCCCACTCCGCCGCCGGCCAGCTCTCAGGCTCCTGCTCGAAAAAACCAGCCGCCCTCTGGTGAGATAGAGCTTTCCCCTTTCCCCAACTTCCCCCTTCTCAAAGAGGTAGAAGCGCCTCCACCACCCTCGACTAAGCTGGGCATCGATTGGGCTCAGCTGCCCCTCCTTCCCGATCCCGAGCTGGCGGCAGAAATGGATAGGGAGTTTAGCCGCCGCCTAGCCCGCTTGAACCAGCAGATTGCCAGCCAACAAGACCGCCTCTACCGCCTTTTGCAAACCTGGGACGCCAACGTAGAGGACATTCGCCAGACCCAGGCCCAACTCAGCCAGTTGCGCCTCGAACGGGATCGCTTGGCTCTGGAGCACCTGTTGCTGCTGCGGCAGTTGCAAGAGAACTTCGCCCTGCCTCTACCGCGCCGCTCTGCCGCCAGCTCTCCCTAAAGTGGGGCCAGGCTATGATCAACGCAGGGCAACCAGTAACGAAGCTGATCCATGGCCCAAGTGCCGAGCAACCCCGAGATCGAGCAATTGGCCGCTGCCATTGGCAAGGAAGTTTACATCGATGTAGCCCGGTGGCACCTCTACCTGCGGGATGCCCACCTGCATACCGTTCTGGCGGAGCGGCTGGCCCCTCAGGTGATGGCAGGCAAGGTGGATGAGAATGCCGTCACGGAGATCCTGCAAGGGATCCCAGTGAAGGTGGGGGGCGGGCGCAAAGAGCTGCCTCTGGTGGATCTGCTGCCCATGCAAAGCCTGCTGAACCTGCTGGATGTGCTGGAGGAGTTCAGTCGCAAATGGGCTCAGTAGAGGGAGAGAAAGCATTGCACCAGCAACACCACTCCAAGCGGCCTAAGCAATCGCTGTCCCCGGCTATCACCTGGCTCTTGCTGCTGGGACTGCTGTCAGCTTGTCAGGGAACGGAGTGGGGAGAACGACTGGAACGGGCGGTGCGACCGGTGGATCTGTCTGTTCCTCCCTCTGCAGAGCAGCCGGCGACGCCAAGGCCTCTCTCAGAATTCCCCTCACCCTCCACCTCTCCCCCTGTTGCCTTGACACCTCTGCCAAGCCAAGTCAGCAGCCGCTTCACGGATCTGGAGCCCGGATCCCTAGTGGCCCAGTCGGTCTATTACCTGGATCGGCTGGGGATCTTTGCCGATATTGCTGGCAGCGAATTTCAGCCGCAGCGCAGCGTGCGTCGAGGAGAGTTTGCCCGCTGGCTGGTGCTAGCCAACAACGCCATTCACGCTGACGAGCCCAGCCGCCAAATCCGCATAGGATCCCCCTCGGAGCGCCCTCTTTTTTTGGATGTACCGGAGGAGGATCCCAACTTCCGCTACATCCAGGCCCTGGGAGCTGCCGGCATCGCTGCTGGGGATGCCAATCGCGAGTTTCGCCCCAACAGCCTGCTGTCGCGAGCCGAGTTAATTCGCATGAAGGTGCCTTTGGATTTGCCGCCCGGCCAGATCAAGGGATCTCGGGCAGAGCTGGAGGAGCGCTGGGGCTTTACCGATGCGGCGCAGATCCCCGACGAGGCTGTTGCTCCCCTAGTGGCAGATCGCAGCCTAGAGAATGCCTCCACGGTGTTGCGCACCTTCGGCCCCATCCGCACCTTTAACCCCCTCCAGCCAGTTAGCCGTGGGGAAGTGGCAATTGCCCTGTCTGCCTTTGGAGAGCGGACGGCTCAAGAGGCCGTAGCCCAGCTCTCGGCTCTCCCAAGTCCAACTCCTGCCGTCGAATCCTCTCCCCTGCCAGCCGAGCCGGAACCGACCTCTTCCCCCACTTCCGAACCCTCCCCTGCTGAACCTCCGGCAGTTACCCCAGGGGTAGGGAAAATCGTTACGCCCCGCGAGTCTCAACCCTGAAGTAGCGGGATCCCAGCAAGAGGTCGAGCCGCCCAATAGAATGGGAGAAGCCAGCTTTGGAAAAAGGGATTCCGGCGGTGTCTGCAACTGTTCCCGAAATTCGCTCTGAAGACCTGCTGCGCTACACCGTCATTGGGTCGCGGCGGCCCAGCGTTTACTTTTGGGCAGTGGTTCTGACGGCAGGGGGTCTGGGCTTTACCCTGGCTGGTCTTTCCAGCTATTTCCACCGCAATTTGCTTCCCTTTTCCGACCCTGCCAGCCTGGTGTTCATTCCCCAGGGCATTGCCATGCTCTTCTACGGCGTGCTCGGCTTCCTGGCAGGGTTGTACCAATGGCTGAGCCTGTACTGGAACTTGGGGGGCGGCTACAACGAGTTCAACCGCCGTACCCAAAAGATAACGCTGGTGCGGCAGGGCTTTCCGGGCAAAAACCGCGAAGTTCGTCTGGAGTATGACTTTGCCGAGGTGCAAAGCCTGCGGGTGGAGCTGCGAGAAGGCCTCAACCCCCGCCGAGCTATCTACTTGCGAGTGAAAGGACGCGGTGACATCCCCCTCACCGGCGTTGGGCAGCCGCCTTCTTTGGCCGAGATTGAAAACCAAGCCGCCGAAATTGCCCGCTTTCTTAATGTCAGCCTAGAGGGTATTTGAGGTTCGACTCAGTTGCAGACGGTGGCGGGGCAAGGCTGAAACGCTTAATTCCCCCTCCTACAGGGAGAGGGGTGGGGGCATTTTTAGGAATTGCGGCCCGAGTAGCTAGGGCAAAGCTGCAGGGCTGGCTGCCTCGGGAGCAAAAGCCTGGGCTGTCGGGAACCCCAAAAACGGGCTACGCTCCACTGCCTGAACAGAGAGGGTAAACAGTGGATTGGAGAGGATGCCAGCAAAGATGGTGGCCACTAGGGTCAACACCATGCCTACTCGCAGAGCCGGCATGCCCTCTGCCTGCCAGTCGGTCTCGGCGTAGTTTTGCACCGAAAGCGACATCTCCTGCGGCTCTTTCACCACCATGGTTTTCACCACTCGCACGTAGTAGTAGATGGAGATGACGCTAGTAACCAGGCCCACCAGCACCAGGGTGTATTCTCCTGCCTGCCAGCCAGCCCAGAAGAGATAGAGCTTGCCGAAAAAGCCGGCCAGTGGCGGCAGCCCGCCCAGGGAGAGAAGACAAATGCTAAGGCAAAGGGTGAGGAAAGGATCCTTCTGGTAAAGGCCACTGTACTCGTTGATTTCGTCAGTGCCGGTCTTAAGGCTAAACAGGGTGACGCACAGAAAGGCGCCCAGGTTCATGGCTAGATAAACCATCAGGTAAAAAATTAAGCTGGCGTAGCCCGCTTCCGTGCCTGCCACCAAACCAATCAAAACAAAGCCCGCCTGCCCAATAGAGGAATAGGCCAGCAGGCGCTTGAGGCGGGTTTGGGCAATGGCCACCACATTGCCCAGCACCATGGTCAAGATAGCCAGCACTGAGAGCACCGCCCGCCACTCTTCCGTCATGGCTGGGAAGACGGTAGCCAGAAAGCGAATGGCCAGGGCAAAGCCTGCCGCTTTGGATCCCACCGACAAAAAGGCCACCACCGGCGTCGGGGATCCCTCGTAGACGTCGGGAGTCCACTGGTGGAAGGGCACCGCCGCCAGCTTAAAGCCAATGCCCCCAAGGCAGAACACCAAGGCCAGGATCCCTGCTAGGCCAGCATTGGCCAGGTGGGGCGCGATGGCCGACAGTTGGGTTTGCCCCCCCGACAGGCCATAGAGCAGCGACATGCCGTAGAGGAAGATGGCCGTGCTGCTAGCGCCGGTCAGCAGGTACTTCAGGGCAGCCTCAGAGGAGCGCGGATCTCGCTTCGTGTAGCCAGCCATGAGGTAGCTGGCAATGCTCAGCGTTTCCAGCGAGACAAACACCATGATTAAATCCATCGCTCCCGCAAGGAACATTCCCCCCAAGGTGGCCGTGAGGAGCAGCACATAGAACTCGCCCGTGGGCGTGCCCGCCTGGCTGAGGTAGCGCTCCGCCATCATCACCGTCAGGGCTGCTGTCACCACCACCAGGCCACGGAAGAGAATGCTCACGGGATCCGCGGCAAAGCTGCCCAAGAAGCTCTCCAACTGGGGCTGCTGCCACTGCAGCACCAGGGGCACCAGGGCTCCCATCAACCCCAAGAGGGAAAGAGTTGGCAAACTTCTGCGCGCTGCCGACCCGCCTACCAGATCCACTGCCAGGACGAGCAACAGCGTGAGGGTGACCACCACCTCCGGCCAAATCGCGCCGGCATGCAGGTTTCCGGTTGGGGCGAAAACATCCATAGGAGAAAACTGTGAAGAGAGATTAACGGGATCCAAAGCCAGCATACCGCGATTTCCGGCCTCCCCATCTTGCTTCTGGCATCTCTTCTCTCAATCGTCTCCATCGACACTCCCTGGGTCTAAGAAAGCTTGGCGCTGGAGGTAAGCACCAATTGCAGGCGGGCGTGGATAAGACTCAAGTCCGCCAAGCCCAGGTCGAGCTCGCCGTCGACGACGATCCCGGTGTTGATCAGCCGATCCAAGAGTTCCAAGAGGGATCCCTCGCCGTCGGGCTGGCCGGGGTAGTAGTCTCCCTGGCGGGGCAGAAGCGTGCCCAGATCCCCTAAATCCAGATTGAGATCTGCCGGGTCAATCTCCAGCAGGGCGCAGAGTTGCCGAATTTGCTGCCGCAGGGCTTGCAGGCTGCTGCCGGCCCGCTCGATCTGCTCCGGCGAAAGGCGATTGGCCTCCATCTGCCGCACCACCTGAGCTTCCATCAACTGGCGCAGCAGCTCCACCAAGGTCAGCACCAGGGAGGCAAGGCCAGCTTCCGGGCGTTTCCGGTCAGGGCTAGCTTGAACCCGACTCAAGTCTTGCGGGCCGGCTGGGCTGATGGCAAGACCAGAGGAAGGAGGAGGCGGGATCAACCACTGCTCAAAAGGCTGGGAGAGCTGTTCCAAGCTAAGGAGATGCAGGCGGGGATCCCGGGCGGCCTCTTCTCGCTCCTCCGGCAGGTTGTAGCCCCAGGCAGCCAAAAACAGGAGCACTGGCTCTAGCTCCGGTACGCTCTGCACCTGGCGCAGCGTCTGCAGGCGATCCTCGACAAACCAGAGTTCCTCTGGCGCTACCTGAGCTGCAGTTAGCAGCCGCTGGAGGGTGGCGGCCTTGGGAGCGCGCACCTCCTTGCCCAGGATGCGGTGGCGCGGCAGTTGGATCCCTTCGCGGAGCAAAAGCTGCTGAATAAAGCGCCCCTCTTTGGTACTGAGAATGGCTAGGCGCGGCTCGCCGGCAGCCTGTACTTGGCGCATCCAGGCTGTCACCCCCGGATAGAAGCGGTGCAGCTCCAGCCACCCCTGCCGATCCTCTGCAAGCCAGCGATCTCGCACCTCATCCAGCGCTTGGGACAAAGCCCGCTCGGAAACCCCCGCCTGCTGCAACAACCGCTGCCGCCAGCCAGGCCAGTCTTGGCGCAAAGCGTCTTCCGGGATCCCTTGCTGCAGCCCCCAGAGCAACAGGGGCATCTCCCAACCCGTCTCGATTAGCGGGCGCAACTGGTCAAAGACTGGCTGCAACGGCTGCAATTGCGCAGGAGCCAGGCTCCACACCTGGGCACAGACACGACAGGAGGAGGCAAAGTACTCTGCCCGCCCATCGCAGAGCACGCCATCAAAATCCAGAACCAAAATGCGGGGGGACATTCGCCGGGGGCTAGCGAACTCCATACGGGATCCCCCTCAAGGCAAGTTGCAAAAACCCAGCTAAGGATCAATCAAACTGTTCCACGAGATTAGCTCAAGCTAATGGGATTCCGAGATGAGAATGGGCTTGCTCTCCACCGGGTTTAGCGGGCAATCCTGCGGGCCAGTTGGTGCAGGGGCAATTTTATCCAACACCTCTTCTCCCGCGATCAGTTGGCCGAAGATGGTGGAGTTGGGAGGCAGGGGATAGTCACTGACTGCCGTTGGTGTTAGGGCCGGCATTGGCCATCGCCAAGATCGCCCGGGGGTAGGGACGTTGCAACGGCTCATCGGGAAAGCGGTAGCCTCCTACCCCGCTTTGTGCCTGTGGGATCCCCGCCTTGGGCCATGAAGCCCCGAATCCCGCGCTGGAAGATGAAGCCATCGTAGAAGTGAGCGTTGGCCCAAAAAGACGAAGCTGACAGTAAGGGAAGCTTCTTGCAGGAAAAGCTCCAGAACTATCGTGCCGGCAGTGGCTCCCCTCATAGCCGTGTAGGATTTGGCCGAGCCAAGCACCACTGGCGCGGGCTGTTGCAGGTTTTTTGCCAAACTATTGGGAAGCTTAGTCTTGACCGGACTTGGATGGGGGCTTAGCTCGTCGCACCAGCCAGTAACTTACCGACAGAGCCAGAGTTGCTGCCCCCAGGCCAATCAGATCCAACCCCCCCAGCTTCTCGAAATCAAAAATGATGATCTTGCGCGCCACCGCAATCAAAGAGGTAACAATGACCAGCTCCACTTGCACAACCTGCTTTCGCAGGTAAGCAGTAATGTTCTCCAAAATCTCCAGGGCAATCAAGATATTCAAAAAGAGGCCGAAGATCTCAATCAAAGTGGTGGAGAAAAACCCGGTTGGCTCCCGTAACAGATCGGCTATCAGGAAGCGGGCCAAGTCCACCACGGCCACCACGATTAGCCCAATCATCAAAACTGACAGTAGCTTCGAGATCAGGCTTTCGATGCGGGTGATGGCCCGCAAAAAGGGATCCTCCTCTTCGGTTTCGTGGGGATTGTGCAACAGCCACTTGAGAAACCGCATGCTGCCCTTTTGTCCCCTCCTCGACCCCACCATTATCCGTCCTGGCCGCCTAGGAGGAGGAGCGGGATCCCCTGGGGCGATGGTTGCGGCAACGCTCGGAACAGTATTTCACCTCTGGCCAACAATCAGCCCATTTCTTGCGCCAAGTAAAGGGCCTGCCGCAGGTGAGGCAGATTTTGCTAGGCAGATCCGACTTTTTCCGGTGGCGGGGCATAGCGTGCTGGAGACAACAACCCTTGGATCAACTTGTACTTTGCAACTGCAGCGGTTGAAGCTGGGAACGGCGACGCAGAGCAGCCTCGATCAGCCCCAAAAAGAGGGGGTGCGGGCGGTTGGGGCGGGAGCGAAACTCGGGATGGAATTGGGTGGCGATGAAAAAGGGGTGGCTGGGCAGCTCGATGATCTCCACCAGGCGGTTGTCGGGCGAAACACCGCTAATCACGTAGCCAGACTCGAGGAACAGGCTACGGTAAGCGTTGTTGAACTCGTAGCGATGGCGGTGGCGCTCATAGACAATTGACTCACCATAGAGCTTGGCTGCCAGGGTGTCGGGCAGAATGCGGCAGGGGTAGAGGCCCAGGCGCAGGGTTCCCCCCAGGTGCTCCACATCTTTCTGCTCCGGCAGCAAGCTGATGACGGGATGAGGAGTGTCGGGATCGAACTCATAGCTGTTGGCCCGCTCCAGGCCGGCAATATGGCATCCCCAGTCGATCACCGCACACTGCATGCCCAAACACAGCCCCAGAAAGGGAATGCCCCGCTCCCGCACGTGGCGGATGGTGACCACCTTGCCCTCGATGCCGCGGTTGCCAAACCCCCCTGGCACCACTACGCCATCTACCCCCGCTAGCAGAGTTTCTGGTCCCCGCTCCTCGACTGCCTCAGAAGAGATCCAGCGCAAGGTAACGCCAGCATTGAGGGCCAGCCCGGCATGGCGCAGGGCTTCTGCTACCGAGAGGTAGGCGTCTGTCAAGCGCACGTATTTGCCGACAATGGCAATCTCCACCTGCTCTTGCGGGTGGTGCAGCCGCTGTACCAGGAGCTCCCACTCGCGCAGATCCGGCTGCTGTGGATCCAGGTTGAGAATCTCCAAAACTCGCTGGGCCAGGCCCTCCTGCTCCAGGATCAGGGGCACGTCGTAGATGCTGGGGGCATCCTGGGCCTGGATGACACATTCCACCGGCACGTCACAGAACTCGGAGATCTTCTCCTTGATGGCGCGCGGCAGAGGCTGTTCACAGCGGCACACCAGCACGTCCGGCTGAATGCCAATCGAGCGCAGCTCCTTGACCGAGTGCTGGGTAGGCTTAGTTTTCATCTCCCCCGAGGCCTTGATTAGAGGCACCAGGGTGACATGCACATAGGCCACGTTGGCGCGGCCCACGTCCTTGCGGAACTGGCGGATGGCTTCCAAGAAGGGCAAAGACTCGATATCCCCCACCGTGCCCCCCACTTCTACCAGCACCACGTCGGGGTTGGTCTCGCGGGCCACCCGCCGGATCCGCTCCTTGATCTCTTGGGTTACGTGGGGGATTACCTGCACCGTGCTGCCCTGGTAGTCGCCCCGCCGCTCTTTGGAGATCACCGCTTGGTAGATGGCGCCAGTGGTGACGTTGTTGAGCTTGGACATGTTGGTGTCGGTGAAGCGCTCATAGTGGCCCAAGTCCAAGTCCGTCTCGGCACCATCGTCGGTAACAAACACCTCCCCGTGCTGGTAGGGGCTCATCGTGCCGGGATCCACGTTGATGTAGGGATCCAGCTTCAAAATCGACACGGTGTAGTTGCGGGACTTGAGCAGACGGCCCAGGCTAGCCGCTACAATGCCCTTGCCAATGCTGGAGACGACCCCGCCGGTGATGAAGACAAACTTGGCCATAGCCCCGACCCTTGCCCTTTCTTGATTATGCCAGGGATCCCAGGGCTTCCTCAGCGCCGGGAGCGAATGGGGCCATTGTAGAGGATGGTGGTCTGAAAGGTGCGCCGATCCACCCGCACCTGGGTTTCAATGCTGGGTTGGACAAAGCCGGGCTCGCCGCCGCGGAAGGTGAAGACCCAGGCGTCTTCAAACTCTTCAAACGGCGCGTCGATGGCCGCCCCGTGCATGGAAGCCTCGGCGCGGTAGCGCTGCAAGCCCCCGTTGGCAATCTCGGCCGCTTGGCGGGCCAGGTTCTTAGCTCGGTTGAGATCGCGGAAGTATCGACTAATTTCCTCAAAGCTCCCCCTGGGCAGCGGTCGTCGCGGGGCAGGTGTGGGCGGCACAGGCCGGGGATCCGGCACGATGGGCAAGGTGGGAATATCTTGGCTAGGGGGCAGTGGCTCGACCGGGCTGGGAGTTCGGAAAGTTTCTGGGAAAAGCGGGGTGATCCCCTGCGCCTGAACGGGCAGCAAGGATCCCCAGAACAAAATGCCGCCCAGGGAGCCGGACAGGCAGAGAGGGAAAATGGACTTCATGGAGCCATTCCTCAAAAGTTTTGGGGTGTGGTGTGAATTTTTCAATCCTCACTCTACTAGGCCGCTAGTCGGGAAAGCAGAGGCAAAAGCCCGCCCTCTTTTTCCACCAGCAGCTAGGCGCGTGGGTTGTCTGCGCAAGAGGCTTTGTCCTCCCCCGGCGCCTGTTAGCATCCTGAAACGGGATCCTGTTTGCAGACGTTGCCATGGAGTTTGTTACGCTTGCCGAGACGGGGCTAAAACTTAGCCGCGTGGGGCTGGGCACCTGGAGCATGACCGGGGATTGGTGGGGGCCAGCGGATCCCCAGGAGGCCTATGCCACCCTCCGCAAGGCTATTGACCTGGGCATTACGCTCTTTGACACGGCTCCGGCCTATGGCCGCGGCCTTTCGGAGGAGCTATTGGGACGGGCTATCCGGGATGCCGGCTGTCGGGATCGCGTAGTCATTGCCACCAAGGCCGGCCTGCAGTGGACTAACGGCAAGGTGGTGCGCAACTGCAGCCTCAGTTGGCTGGCTCAGGATCTGGAAAACTCCCTCCGCCGCCTGCAGACGGATGTGATCGACATCTACCAGGTGCATTGGCCGGATCCCTTGGAGCCTCTGGAGGAGACAGCTGCCTTTTTCGGCCGCCTACTCCAGGAAGGAAAGATCCGCGCCATTGGGGTGAGCAACTTTTCTCCGGAGCAGATGGAGCGCTTCCGCCAGGTGGCTCCCCTGCACACGGCCCAGCCGCCCTATAACCTGTTTGAGCGCCAGATCGAAGCGGATGTCCTGCCCTACTGCCGGGCCAACGGCATTGCCACGCTAATCTACAGTCCCCTCTGCCGGGGGCTGTTGGGGGGAAGGCTGACTCCGCAAACCAAGTTTCCGCCTGGAGATCTGCGCAGCGGCATCGATCCCAAGTTTGGAGAGCCTCGCTACTCCCAGTACCTGCAAGCGGCAGAAGAGCTGAGCCGACTGGCGCGGGAGCGCTACGGCAAAACCTTGCCCCAGTTGGCGGTGCGCTGGCTCTTGGATCAGCCGGGGGTGAGTGCAATCCTATGGGGAGCGCGCAAGCGCCAGCAGCTGGATGACCTAGCCGGAGTTTGGGGCTGGTCGCTGGAGGCGGAGGCAATGCAGACCATCGACGAGATCCTGCAAAGGCACGTCCCCGAACCCCTTCCCCCCAGCTTTATGGCTCCTCCTACCCGCCCAGGGATCCCAGCTTCCTAGAATTGTCCGGAGAATCTGAAATAGGACCTCGCATGACGCTGCAAGGGGTAATCCTAACCTGGAGCGGCGTGGTGGCTGACGACGAGGAGCTACACCTCTACGCCATCAACCAAGTGTTGCTGGAGGAGAACCTGCGCCCCTGGGATCTGGGATCCCCGGCGCAAAAAGAGCTCTATCGGCTACACCATCTGGGCCAACCGGATCGGGAGAGTCTGCTCGCCCTCTGGCAAGCCCAGGGACGGGTGCTCAGCCCCAGGCAGCAAGAAGGACTTTTGCAGCGTAAGGCCCTTTACTACCGGCAGGCGTTGCAGGAGCAAAAGGGATCCCTTCTGGTTCCTGGTTTGGCGGAAGCCTTGGAGAAGCTGGAGCGGCTGCAGCTCAAGGTGGGCCTCTTGAGTGGCCACGCCGCTGTCGAGGTGGAGGCTTTTCTGGAGCGCTTCCCCTGTCCAGCTCTGGCGCGGCTGACTCAGAACTTCCGCTACCGCGTAACGGGCGAGGCAGGGGATCCTCAGTTGCACCGTCTGCTCCTAGAGCGGATGGGGCTCTCCCCTCAGGAGTGCCTGAGTTTTGAAGCCACCTACGCCGGCATTCAAGCGGCTCGCTCGCAAGGGATCCCGGTGTTGGCTTTGGCCACTTTCTTTCCTCTGCACATGCTGCAGCGGCGGGCCGATTGGGCAGTGGATGGCTACCCCCACGTGGAATGGGAGCGCCTCCAAACTTGGTTTGCCACTGGCCAAGACCGTCCTGCTGACCTTCCTACCAAGCCCTTGGCAAAAGGGTAAGAATCCCCCTAGGGCAGGATCAGCATGCCGTCCCCAAAGGAATAGAACCGATAGCCCTGCTCGATGGCCTCCTGGTAGAGATCCAACAAGCGCTGTCGCCCGATCAAGGCTGCCACCAGCATCATCAGGCTGGAGCGGGGCAGATGAAAGTTGGTGATCAGCCCCTGCACCACCCGCCAGGAGTAGCCGGGGTAGATGAAGAGGTCGCTTTTTCCCTGCCAGGGTTGCAGGGCGCCGGAGAGAGCTGCCGTTTCTAGGGCCCGCACCACCGTTGTTCCCACCGCAATCACCCGCCTCCCCTGGGCTTGGGTTTCGCGAATAGTGTCCACCGTTTCTGCCGGCACCTTGAGCCACTCGCTGTGCAAGCGGTGGTCGGTTACTCGCTCTGCCTCTACCGGGCGGAAGGTACCCAGCCCAATGTTCAAGGTGATGTAGGCAGTTTGGACCCCCTTCTGGGCCAACCGCTCCAAAAGCTGAGGGGTAAAATGCAGGCCTGCGGTGGGGGCAGCCACCGAGCCCGGGTGTCTGGCCCAGACGGTTTGATAGTCTTCAGGTCGGACTCCCGCACTTGTCGGGTCAAGGGCACGGGCAGCTTCCAGATAGGGAGGAAGCGGGATCCGCCCCACCCGCTCCAGGATCTGCTCAAAGGCATCCGCCCCTTCCCATGCAAACTGCACCACCCGCCCGCCGGTCTCTGCGTCCACCGCCAGCACTGCGGCCGTCAGCTCAGCCAGCAAGCCCTGGTGATCCCAAAACCGGATTTGATCCCCCACCTTGACCCGTTTGCCCGGCCTGACCAAGACCCGCCAGATCTGCTGCTGAGGGGAGGTGTTGCCTGGGATCCCGGGCTGCTCTGGCTCGAGCAGCAAAACCTCTACCCGCGCCCCAAAAGCGTCCTTTCCCGGCAAGATCTTGGCTCCCCACAGCCGGGCCGGGATGACCTTGGTGTCGTTGAGAACCAGCAGATCCCCGCTCTGCAGGTAGTCGGGGAGGTCGCAGAAGCGGCGGTGCTCGTGCCTATCGGGGTACACCACCAGCATTCGCGCCTGATCCCGGGGCTCCACCGGCCTCTGCGCGATCCGCTCAGGCGGTAGGAAGTAGTCATAGGCAGCAGTTAGGAGATCCGGGTTGGGCTCTTCAGCGCTCCCTGGGCTGGGTTCAACCTGGGCAGCTAGGGGTGGAAGAGGATCCGTCATGAACAAAAAGAGGTTGCACAGACTTCAACCTCCAGTCCAGCCTAGCTCTTTAAAATGGCGGTGGCTTCTTGTGGAGCTCTGCCATGTCTAGCGATTCCACGCCTACTTCTGCTAGGGAGTGCTCACCCCAGCAGGCGGAACTATGGCTACGAGGGCTGCTTGGCATTGCCTGGGCTGATGGAGAATACAGCCCCGAAGAGCAACGACTCATCGAAGATCTCATCCGCTCCGACTGGCCCGAAGAAGAGGGGAAAGATCTCGCTCCCCTCTCCCCCGAAGAGCTGGCGGCCCAGTTGCAGCCGGAGTTGCGGGAAGATTTCCTGCGCACGGCGGTGATGACAGCCGTTGCCGATGGGGTATATTCCGAGCCGGAAGATCGCTTGTTGCACCAATTGGCCACTGCCTTTGGGCTGGAGCTTCCCCAGCTCCATCTGCTCAAGGCTACGCTGGTCGACAAGAGGGCCACCTCGCCATCGCCGGCAGAAGCCCAGCCTGAAAGCAGCTATACCGACCTTTTGGCTCCCTTGCGCAAGTGGCTGGACGGCATCCAAGTCCGCGACGTGAGGGTAGCCCGCTTCTTATGCCGTATGATCCCTGCCCACTGCCCCTTTGAGCGGGATGTGGTGTTGTTTGGCCGCAAGGTGCTGCACATTCCCCCCATGTGCAAGCTTAACCCCCTCTACGACCAGGTGGTGGCCTTGCGCTGCCGCGCCCTCTCCTTCCTGGCAGAAGCTGGGGAAGACATTAGCCAATACACTTGATACCTTGCGCTCAAGCAGGTGGAAGCCAACGCTACCTTCTTCCCAAAAGAGGGGTGCGTCTATTGGCCGCCGGCCCCTTAGGAGTAGGTTATGTCCGTCTCTCCCAAAGGGATTGCCTCTCTCCTAGCGGCTGCTTCTGCTCCCTGCAAGAAGGACTGCAGCGAAGCCTGAGCTTCCGCCTCCAACTCTGCTGGGCTGGGAGTTATCCTCTCGGCGGGCAGCCAACCCAACAAGGGCAAGGGCAAGAGGGTGGAGAGGTTGGTGATCACCAAAAGCAGCCCCAGGTGGCTGAAATTGCTTTCGGTTACCCCTAGAGCGTGCATGAGCAGGGATCCCAGCTCCTGCGAGAGAAACCCCGCTAAATTAAAGGCCGACATGAGCAGGGCAAAAAAGGTGGCCTCGATCCCTGGCGGGCAAAGGCGGGCGGCCAGAACCAGCACCGGCATAAAGGCAATTTGCCCCGCTACTGTCAGCACCAGGCTATCCCCGAGGCTAAACCAGTGGTCGTCGAGGCCCCAAGCGCGGTTGAGGTGATAGACCAAGATCAGGCTGGTCAGGCCTAGAGCTGCGGAAATGACCGTCATCCAGCCAAAGAGGGGGCGCAGCGGGATGTGCCGCAGATACACCTGAAAGATTCCCACCCCTACCAAGCTGGCAACGCTAGTCACTAGCCGCACCTGGCCCAAAAACTCCGGACCAAAGCCGAGATCGTTGGTAACAAAGTAAAACAGCGCTACGTCGGCACTGGGAGTTGCCTGCCAGACAAACACAAACAGCAGCGGCAGGAAAACGCTGGGCTGCCGCAGGGCTTGCCACACCCGAGCTACCTGTTGCTGCAGGGGATCCCAGCCCAAGGCGCTAGCCACGGGCTGATCCTCAATGACCCAAGCAGCCAGGGCAATCAGCATGGGCAGCAGGGCTGTTAGCCCAAACACTACCTGGGGAGGATAGTGAGCCAAGAGCGCCCCCCCGGCATAGGCCGTGAGCAGGGATCCCAGAGCTGTGGCCCCCCACGTTAGAGACTGCAGCGTGCCCGTTCCCGCCCAGTCACTGCCCTGCACCCGCTCCACCACCAGCGAATCGACAATGACATCCCCCACGGCTACCGCCAGGGATGCCAAAACCATCCAAAGCAGGGCCAGCTCAGCCGTCGGCGCCCCCAGAGCCATCCCCAGCCAGGCCCCACATCCCAACAGCCCTGCCAGCAGGAGGTAAGGGCGGCGCCGGTAGCCTGCTAGCGGCAGCGTATCCGATAGGAGTCCATAAAGAGGCTTGACAGTCCAGGGGATTACAGCCAGGCCCATCAACGCCGCTGCCTGTGTTGGGCCGAGGCCCAGGTTATCCTTCAAGTAAAAGCTGGTGGCTAGCCGTGCCAGCCCCACTGCCCCCTGCACAAAATACACCAGCAGGATCCCAAACAGTTCCGGCGTCCAGCGGATTTCCTGGAGGGGGTCAAGCGCCGACTGACGTAAACGCTGCAGGAAGAGGAGGATCATGACGTCTGTGTCTTCTTGCTGGCTGGGTCCTGCCCTGCAGGACACCTTTTGTTCCAGAACTTGCTGCAACAGTAGGAAAAGTTGGCTAAGAACTTCTTTACACTGTAACCTGCCTATTGGCCTACAACAGCAGCTCTCCCGCTGCCTGTCTTCCAAGGCGCTGGCAGCCCTTTTGGAGAAGCTGCCGTGGGTGAACCTGAACGACAATGCGAGGGATTTGAATCGCCCATGAGCTGGCAACGCCCTGATGGCCGCACACCTACCCAATTGCGCCCGGTTTCCTTCCAGCGCCACTTCACCCGCTACGCCCACGGCTCGGTGTTGGTTAAGCTTGGCGATACCCATGTTCTCTGCACCGCCACCGTGGCCGAAGAAGTCCCCCCTTTTTTACAAAACACCGGCCAAGGCTGGCTGACCGCAGAGTACCGCATGCTGCCCACCGCCACCCAACAGCGCCAGCCGCGGGAGACGCTCAAGGTCTCCGGCCGCACCGCTGAGATCCAGCGGCTAATTGGGCGCAGTCTGCGCGCAGCTTTGGATCTCCGGAAGCTGGGATCCCGCACCATCACCATCGATGCCGATGTGTTGCAAGCCGATGGCAGCACCCGCACCGCCGCAATTACCGGTGGATACGTGGCCCTGCACGATGCCATCACCTGGCTCTACAAGCAGGGACTGCTGGATCCGGCGCAGGGATCCCCTTTGCAACAGCAAGTGGCAGCCCTTTCGGTGGGAATTGTGCAAGGCGAGGTGCTGCTGGATCTCTGCTACGAGGAGGACAGCCAAGCCGAAGTGGACCTGAACGTGGTCATGAACGAGCAGGGAGCCTTAATTGAAATCCAGGGTACCGCCGAAGCCGGATGCTTTGACCGCTCGCAACTGTTGCAAATGCTAGACCTGGCCCAGGCCGGCATCCAGAAATTGCTCCAGGCCCAGCGGGAGGCTCTAGACTTGTAGCCAAGGCAAGTCTAGCCCGGGCCCCGAAAGGGGGAACTGCTGTCCCGGCAGGGGGAGGGTGTGGCCAGGTTAATGGTTTGATGAAGGGGAGATAATGGGATAAAGCAGCCGCAAACTAAGGCTCTCTCTTCAACTGAGGTGAGTAGCTGATGTAGTCGCTGCTTAGGTAGCCTGGAGAGGCTAGGCCGGAGGGTTTCCCATGTCCCATTTTCTCTTTGCAGCGGCGGAACTGGCGCCTCTGCTCCGGCAGCAAGGTCGGCGGTTTACCACTGGCTATCTCCACCTTCACCTTAGGGGCGAGGATCCCGCCGAGGGCACAGAGCCTTGGGTGCTGACCTACTACCACGGCCGGCTGCTTTTTTCCGCCGATCAGCCCCTCAATGCCCCGATCCTACTGCGACGGCTATCGCGCTTTATCCCCCGCCTCAACCTGGACTGGCCCCAGCGGGTTATCCGTGTGCTGCAGCAGCGGCTGCTCCCAGACAACTCCCTAGCGGAGTTGCTGGAGATGATGACCGAGCTGGGCTTGATAAAGCCAGGCGAGCTGGAAGATGCCCTCTGGCTGAACCTGCTTACCGATTTTGACCGCTACCTGTTCGATCGGGGGGGCACTTGCTACTTCGAGGTGCAGGAACGGGTTGCCCAAGAGGCTCCCATTGGTGGGTTTGAGCTGGAGCCCCTGCTGCAAGAAGCGGCCCGCCGCCACGATCGCTGGGCGGAACTCAAGGTGGCCATCCCCACCCTGCTGGCGGTGCCGGTGGTCAACTGGGATCGGGTCAACCGCTATCGCCTCAGCGACGAACAACGCCAGAAGCTCCACGCCCTCACCAAAGATGGCCAGTCGCTGGAGGCCATTGCCCAAAAGCTCTGTCGGGATCGGCTGGAGGTAGCTAGCCTCTTTGCCGCTTGGGCCAAAAAAGGTCTGGTGAGCCTGCAAACGCCTCCAGACTTGCTGCAACCCCAGCGCCGCACTTCCATAACCCTCTTGGCCGTAGACGACAGCGTCGTGATGCAGGAGATCCTGCGGCAGTACCTATCCCAGTATCGCGTGATTACAACGGGCAACCCCGCCGAGGTGCTCCCCCTCCTGTTCCAGCACCGGCCTCACCTGCTATTGATGGACATCGCCATGCCCGGGATCGACGGCATAGAGCTCTGCCGCATCGTGCGCAGCCTGGAAGCGTTCAAGTCTCTCCCTATCCTGATGGTTACCTCGCGGGACAGCTTGCTGGATCGCATCCGCGGCAAGTGGTCGGGCGCAACCGGCTACCTGACCAAGCCTTTTAGCGAAAGCCAGCTCACTGCCGAGGTGGAGCGGCTCCTAGCCCAGGCCCAAGATCCCAACTCCCGCTCTCTCCGAGGAGCCCAAACCAACTCGCCCAGCTTATGGCTGGGATCCCTTTCCCCCTTTGGGGATCAGGCCAAGGCTTAGCAAGCAGGCCAAGGAAGCCGAAGCATGTTTACGGGTCTAGTGCGCAGTTTGGGTACAGCTCAGTTGATCTCGTCTTCGCAGGTACGGGTTACCTGCCCAAAGCTGCAGCCGCAGTTAGCCTGTGGGGATAGCGTGGCGGTGGATGGCCTCTGCCTGACAGTGGTGGAGATCCTGCCCGATGGCTTTTTGGCAGATGTCTCGCCGGAAACCCTGCGCCGCTCGACCTGGGGCTGCGGATCCCCAGGGCCACGCCCAGTCAACCTGGAACCGGCGCTGCGGCTGGGGGACAAGTTAGGGGGGCATTTCGTCAGCGGCCATATCGACGGGGTGGGGCACCTCTGCGAACAAGCAGCCACCGGCAACGCCTGGGAGCTGAGCTTCGAGGTGCCGGCGGCCATCGGCCGCTACATCGTGCCCAAGGGCAGTGTGGCGGTGAACGGCGTCAGCCTGACCATTGCCGAGATCCGCCAAGGGGGATGTTGGTTTAAGGTGGCGGTGATCCCGCATACCTACCGCCAGACCAACCTTTCCCTGCTGCAAGTAGGGGATCCGGTAAACGTGGAGGCAGATCTCCTGGGCAAATATGTGGAAAAATTCTTGGGCCTGGCCCCGCCGGAGAGCAGCCTCTCCCTGGAGTTTCTAGCCGAGCACGGCTACGTTTAATCCCAGCCGTTCGCGTAGCGGGACGGAGTCCTTGCCCCCATGATCCCTCCCCAAGAAGCCGAACGCCTGCGCGGCGTCACTGTCTATTTGATTGGCATGATGGGCAGCGGCAAGTCCACCCTGGGAGCTGAGCTGGCAGCCCAGTTGCGCCGTCCCTTCTTTGATACCGATGCTCTGGTGGAGCAGGTAGCCGGCTGTTCGATTGCCCAGATCTTTGCCGAGCAGGGAGAAGCCCACTTCCGGGAGCTGGAGACCCAGGTGTTGGCGCAACTGAGCGGCTACACTCGCCTGGTTATTGCCACCGGCGGCGGCATTGTGCTGCGGCCCAAAAATTGGAGCTACCTGCACCACGGCCTCACCGTCTGGCTGGATGTGGCCCCTGAGCTCATTTGGCAGCGGCTGAGCCGGGATCCTGGCCAACGTCCCCTCCTGCAAACTCCCGATCCCCAGGCTGCTCTGCAGAGGCTCATGCGGGAACGAGAACCCTTCTACGCCCAGGCCGATGTGCGGGTGCCCATCCACTCAGAAACCAGCCTGTCCCAGCTGGTTCAACAGGTCTGGCAGGCCATTTGCGCCCGCCTGCGAGAGCAGCCGCCCTGCAACCCGTAGCAAAACCTCCAAAAATAGGAGGGGAGGGTCTGGTATTGCAGCAGGGAGGGCAGTGTGGTACAGGCCAGGATTTTGTTTGCAGCGGCGGAAGCAGCGCCCTTGGCAAAGGTAGGGGGGATGGGGGATGTGGTGGGATCCCTGCCTGTTGTTTTGCGCCAGCTGGGGCAGGACGTGCGCATCATCATGCCCCTGTACGGATTTTTGTGGGACCAATTTGGCCCAGAGCCGGGGCAATACCCCCGCTCCAAAGACCCCATTTGGTCGAAGCAGGTCATGGGCCAGGTGGCCGATATCTACGAAAGCGTTTTACCCGGCACCGATGTCCCCCTTTACCTGGTCAGCCACTACTGCTTTGCCCCCCACCGCATCTACTACGGCGAGGACGAGTTTTGGCGCTTTACGTTTTTTGCCAATGCTGTGGCCGAATTTGCCTGGACCTACTACCCCTGGAGGCCCAACATCATCCACTGCCACGATTGGCACACCGGCATGATCCCGGCCTGGATGCACCAGGCTCCCGATATCGGCACCGTCTTTACCATTCACAACCTGGCCTATCAGGGACCGTGGCGCTGGCAACTGGAACGCATGACCTGGCTGCCCTGGTATTTTTCCGCCCACAACACTATGGCCGCCGGGATCCTCTACGCCGACCAGGTAACCACCGTTTCGCCCACCTACGCCCTGGAGATCCGCACCAGTCTCTATGGAGAAGGCCTCCAGGATCTGCTGGCTTGGAAAGGAGAACGCCTGTGGGGGATCTTAAACGGGATCGACACCGAGAAGTTCGATCCCCGCACGGATCCCCATCTAGCCGCCAACTTCAGCATCGACGACCTCAGCGGTCGAGCGGTGAACAAGGCCGTGCTGCAGACCCGCCTGGGTTTGACCGTCAACCCCGACGTCTTTCTCATGGGCATGGTGACCCGTTTGGTGGAACAGAAGGGGATTGACTTGGTCATTCAAACCGTGGAGCGCTTTCTAGCCTACAGTGACTCGCAATTTGTCTTGCTGGGCAGCGGCGAAGCCCACTACGAAGAGCGGCTCCGGGAAATGGCCCAGCGGCACCCAGGCCGAATGTCCTATCAGCAGGGCTATCAGCCGCAACTGGCCCAGTTAATCTATGGGGGGGCAGATGTTTTCTTAATGCCCAGCCGCTTTGAGCCCTGCGGCATTAGCCAGATGATTGCCATGCGCTACGGCTGTGTGCCCATTGTCCGCCGTACAGGGGGACTGGTGGATACGGTCAGCCACCATATTCCCAGCAAAGGGATCGGCACCGGCTACTGCTTTGACCGCTACGAGGCTCTGGACTTCTACACTTGTCTAGCGCGGGCTTGGGAGGCGTTTCAGCACAAGGAGACTTGGCAAGCGCTGCAAAAGCGAGGCATGGCCAGCGATTTCAGTTGGCACCGCTCGGCTTTGCAGTACCTGCGCCTGTACGAGCGGATTATGAACTTGCCCCTGCTGCCAGAAACAATTCCCTCCCAGGCTCAACCGGCTTCCCCGCCGTCTGAACAGTTGCCTCCTCAGCAACCGCTAGGGGAGGGGATCCCTGAGCTGCAGCAAAGCCCCGCGGAGTGAGGTAGAGTGGAACGGGTTAGCAAGGTTTTGAGGGTTACTTGCCAATGTTTCGACGGCCTCCTGCTGGTGGTCGAACTGCTGCTCGTGGCCTTGCCTTCCTGCCCCGTTCTTGGGTACAGCTGGCCTTTGGCTTGTTGCTTGGCCTAGTGCTGGGTGTCGGTTCAGGTCTTTGGGCTACGGCTCAAGAAGTGCCCGCCCGCCAGCAGCTTATTCCCAATCCCCAGCAGTTTCGGGCCCTAGAACAACCCAGCAGCGCTCTCAGCGCGTTGCGAGCTGAACAGTTGGCTGCTGAGGCCAACGCTGCCATTCAGGCCCAAAACTACGACCGAGCCATCGAGCTCCTGCAGCAGGTGTTTAACGCCTACAACCAGCGCTCCAACTACCACCAGGATCTCTCCCGCGCTTTTGCCGGGATCCAAAACCGCATCTCCGAAGAGCAGCGGGAGCTGGCCCGCGTTGCCGCCCAGGCTCGGGATCAGGCCGCCTACGACCTGGCCGTGGTTTATCGGGCTGCCGGGCGCCCTGAGGAGGCCGTGGGCTGGTTGATCCAGGTCATCAAAAGCCAAACCCCAACCCGGGAGCTAGGCACCCAGGCCTACCAGCAGCTGCTGGAAATTGGCTTTGTTAGCACTCCTTTTCCCTAGGGCTTTTCTTCCAGATTGCGGTAGAAAGCCAGCGCCGTTTGCCCATAAGCCCGCTGGTCGACGCGCAGGAGAGATCCCACCTGCTCTGGCAGCTTTTGGCCGCTGCGATGCTCGACAATCAAGGTTCCACCTGGCTTGAGCAAGGGCGGGATCAGCGGCAGGAGCGAGGCGTACAGACCGGCGTCATGGGGGGGATCAAAATAGACGTAATCGAAAGGATCCAAACCCAGGCCGCGGCTGAGCAGCTTGCGGGCATCCCCCTGAATCACCTGGAAAGATTGTCCCGGCTGAGCTACCTTTGCCCAGTTGGCCTGGATGAGGCGACAGGCCGGCGCAGCGATCTCAATGCCGGCCACGAAGGCTGCCCCATGGCACAAGGCTTCTGCCCCTACCGTGCCGGCTCCACAGCAGAGATCCAGCCAGCGACAGTCCTTCACCTGCCCTCGCAAGATGTTGAACAGGGCTTGCCTCACCCGTCCAGGCGTGGGCCGAGTTCCCCGGCCAGCAGGGGTTTGCAGCGTCCGTTTGCCACTGATGCGCAGGCCCATCGGTTTAGGGAGAGGGAGTCGGTGTAGGCAACTGGACGGTCAGCCCACTGCGCTGGGCGGCGCGATCCCGCTCCATCTGGATCTGCTCCACCAAGGCTTTCGGCAACTGGCTAGAGGCCTGCAAAGCCTGGTCGAAAAGGGGAACCGCCTCCCGGTCTTGACCCTTGGCAACCAGGATTTGCGCCTTGAGGTAGTAAAGTTCAGGGTTGTTGCAGGAAACAGCAATTGCCCGATCCACCGCCGCCAGCGCTTCGTCATAGCGCTGCATATCCCGGTAGGCCAGCGCTTGGCCGCGGTAGGACAAATACTCAGGCGCTGCTAGGCGAAATTGGTTCAAAGCCTTCTCCCGATAGGTTAGCAGCAAGTCGATATAGCCGTTGAGAAGATTGAGCTCCGGGTCGCTGCTGTCTACTGCCTGGGCGGCGCGAATGGACGCAAACAATTGGTTGAGAGTGGGCAACGCCTTAGGCAAGCCGAGCACTACCCCTTCCCGCACCACAATGTTGGCCGCTTCCAACCCATAGCCCACGCCCTCGTACAGGTTGCCGCGCAAGGGATCCGTCTTCTTCAGCTCGGCGGCCACCTGGCGGGTTTGGGTGGCTAACTGGGCAAAAGCATCCAGATCCCCCTCCTGGTAGGCCAGCGCCGCCAGCAGGGCGTAGACCATCGGCTCTTTGGGAGAAGCTTGTCTAGCCTTCTCTAGCTTCTCCCGGCTCTGCGTGTAGCGGCCTGCGCAGAAGAACTCCTCAAAGGCACTAGCCACCTCTGGCTTGATGGGGCGGGCATTGGCCCCACTGCGGAAGGGATCCTGCGCCCAAACCGGCCCAGCCGCTGCCCATACCCAACACAGGATCCCTACCAGCTTGCTTACTCTGCTAAACCTGCGGCTTTTCATCCCCACGCCCGGATCAATGCCAGTTTGACCTGCTTTTTACCGCAGCAGTTGGGCAATGGAGGCAATGGCTGCCTCCTGGACCAGCTCATCCGTCTCATGGGCCAGGAGCTCGTGCAAAGGCTGAAGGGCGCGCGGATCCCCAATCTGACCAAGGGCACGAGCTGCCGCCTCCCGCACTGCCGGCTCCCTATCCGCAAGCTTGGTCAGCAAAGCCGGCACCGCCTCAACCGCCCGCATCTGCCCTAGACGGTAGATTGTTTGCACTTGGGCCTCCAGAGGAGTTGCCGCCAAGCTAGGCTCGTATCCAGAACCCTGATCTACCGGGGCAATAGCCGAGAGAGCCTGCAGAGCCTCCAGGGCACGATACCGCTCCACCCCGTTCAGGTGCGGCAGTTGAGCCAACAGGTTGTCAAAAGCCTGCTGCACCGGATCGGCAGCTGACGCCTGCTCAACGATGCGGGCAAGGTTTTGGTTGGCCTGCAGCTGTTGCCAAGACTGGAACAGGGTTAGGCCGGCAACCACCAAGGCAGCATCGGCCAAAATCGCCAGCAGCGCCAGGCCGCCCCAGATTTTGCTGCGACGGCTGAGCTTGCGGATCTGCTTATCTACGTAGACAAAAGCCTGGTGCTGCCGCTCCCAAAAATCGGGGGCTACCTGCAGGGTTTGGGCGCTGAGATCAGGGGACAGAAGGTTTTCCTCACGGGCCACCTCCAAGCTTTGCAGCCTCTGGTTCAACCGAGAAAAGTGCCTTGTCCAGAGCCACGTAAACATTGGATCCCACCCTCTCTCCGATCCTGCCACTAGAAGCACGCCCGCCTGACACGGCAAGCTAGAGACCCTGCTCGCCTCCCGTGTCAGGAAAAGTTTGCCGCCTTCCCTCTGCCGACGGGAGAACCTAAGCGCCAGGATAACAAAAGCTTCTGCCCCTCACCAGCCAGTCTTTGCAAGTTGCAACCCTGGCGGTTCAGGATGCTAGCGAATGGTCTGGGGTTGGGGCTGCGTACGGCTTTGCAACCGGGAGGAGCCGCCAGAGTGTACTGCCTGCCCGCCCCTATGGGATCCAAACCCCCGCATTAATCGTCTTGGGGGAGGTTTCGACGCCAGGCCGTTTGGCTCCATTGCAGTTGTCGCAAGATCCCGCGCAGCAGGGCCACCTCGGACACGGTCAAGCCGGCGCGGTGAAAGAGGGCGCGCAGCTTGAGCATCTTGCGGCGGGCCGTGTGGGGATACAGGTAGCCAATTTGCAATAGCAGCGCCTCCAGCTGGCCGAAAAAGCCCTCCAGCAATTCGAAGGGAGCTGGCTTGGAGAGGCCAGGGCTAGGCGGAAGCGGCGGATCTGGGCAAAGGAGGGTGCGCAGCTCGTAGCAGCAGATGCCCACCGCCTGAGCCAGGTTGAGGGAAGGGTAGGCCGGATCGGTGGGGATCTGGATTTGGCGATGGCAGAGGGCCAGCTCTTCGTTGCTCAAGCCCTGATCTTCAGGGCCAAACACCAAAGCCACAGGACCGGCGGCCAGTAGCTCGGGAAAGGCTTGGCGGGGAGATTGAACTTGCCACTCGGGGGGGTAGGGCTCGCGGCGGCCTGCAGTCCCGAAGACCTGGACACATCCCTGGAGGGCCTCCGCCAGAGTTGGCACTTGCCGGGCTTGGCGGAGCAAGTCGGCGCCATGCACAGCCATGGTAACTGCTTCGGGATCAAGGGGATCGCAGCGGGGATCCACCAAGACCCACTGTCGCAGACCCATGTTTTTCATCACGCGGGCAATGGCGCCCAGGTTGCGCGGCCCCACTGGTCGCACCAGGACAATCCGCACCTGGGCCAATTGCTCCTGAACCCTGGGGGAGGGTGTCTGCATCGCCTGGGGTTACGGATAGAGTAGAGGAACTAGATCCTGCCACAACTAGCCCTATGGGATCTGCTTACCGCTGCTGGCTAGGCCTGCTGTGTTTTGTGCTGCTGGGGTTTTGCTGGGGATCGGCGGCGCTGGCTGCGCCGGAAAGACTGTCCTCCACCTTAGAGCCGGCCCAGGGGGCTTCTCTAGCGGAGGCGCGACAGCGGTTGGAAGCCATTGCCGAGGCGATGCGCTCAATTCGCCTTTGCAACCGTCCCAATTGCCGCTACCGCGATATTTCCGTCGAGGTACATCCCATAGCAGGAGCCGAGCCCCCGGAGTACGAGGGCAGGATCGACGCCACTATCGACCGTCCCTCTGGCAGCTTCGACAGGGCCCGCTACCGGCTGCGATTCCAGGGAGGGCGTTGGCAGTTGCTGGGAGGCGAAGAGGTGTCCGATGTCTCCTCCTTCTTCTTCGAGGGAGATAGCTACGAGGTGTTCAGCGCCTACGGCACTCGCAGTCGCAAGGCCAGATTGGCAGACGCCAGCAGCAGGCTGCGCGTGGGCTACCGGGAGCTGTACTACCGGGTTTTCGACCAGGGCCAAGAGCGTCTTGCGGCAGGAGCACCATGAGAAGTCAACAGCGCACCTTGGCCAGCTCTATTTCCCTAGAAGGCGTCGGCCTACACACCGGCCTGCCGGTCCGCTGCAGTCTCCACCCCGCCCCCGCTGGCAGCGGTCGGGTCTTCGTGCGGGTGGACCAGCCAGGCTCCCCTCCTATCCCTGCCCAGGTGGGATCCCTAGCTCCTGCTGCCCTCTGCACCCGCCTGCAGCAGGGCTCTGCTCAGGTGCAGACGGTGGAACACCTCCTAGCTGCCCTTTACGTTCTGGGCATCGACAACTGCCGCATTGAGGTAGAAGGACCAGAGCTGCCGATCCTCGATGGCTCGGCCCTGCCCTTTGTGGAGGCCATTGTCCAGGCCGGGATCCTGACCCAGGAGCAGCCAGCCCTGGTGGGCGTGGTTCAAGAGCCGGTTACCGTCTGGGCAGGAGAGGCTTTTGTCAGTGCCCTGCCCCACCCCGAGGCCCGCTTTACCTATGGCATCGAGTTTGCCGACTCTCCCATTGGCCAACAGTGGCTAAGCTGGAGGGAAGATAGGCCGGATTTTGTCTGCTCCATCGCAGCGGCGCGTACTTTTTCCCGCCAGCAAGATGCGGAGCTAGCCCGCCAACAGGGGCTAATCCAAGGGGGCAGCCTGGAAAACGCCATTGTCTGTACTGCAACCGCGTGGCTGGGACCCCTGCGCTACCCCGATGAGCCGGTGCGCCATAAGCTGATAGATTTACTAGGAGATCTCAGCCTGTTGGGCTGCCGCCTCCAGGGGCACATCGTGGCCTACAAGGCGGGGCATGCTCTGCACCACCGTCTGGCCAAACAGTTGCTAAGGAGCGGATCCCTCCAGATTCAGGCGGAGGCAACACCAGAAAGGGATCCTGGCTGCCACGGCAAGCTGGCCTCTCTCCTGCAGTCTTGACAGGATGCACTGCCCGCTATCGTGGGACTAGGCCATCTCCCCTTTAGGCTTTGAGGTTTGTCTTCCAGCTCTTTGGGTTTGCCATGTCCTCCGATGTCTGTCCTCCTCCCCCTCTCTCGGCTGAAGCAGCGGCTCAGTTGGCAGCTGCTCCCCCCGTTTTCACTACAGACCAAATCCTGGAGATTCTGCCCCACCGCTATCCCTTTTTGCTGGTGGACCGCGTGGTGGAGTATCTCCCAGGGCAACGGGCAGTGGGCCTCAAAAACGTCACCTTCAATGAGCCTTTTTTCCAGGGACATTTTCCCAACCGCCCCATTATGCCCGGTGTCCTCATTGTTGAGGCCATGGCTCAGGTGGGAGGGATCGTCCTGACCAAGCTGCCGGATGCAGCCGGGCGCCTAGCTCTTTTTGCCGGCATCGATGGGGTACGCTTTCGCCGCCCCGTCCTGCCTGGAGATCAACTGCTGCTGTCAGCTGACCTGCTCACCATCCGGCAAAAGCGCATCGGCAAGATGTTCTGCCGGGCTCAGGTGGGGGGGCAATTGGTTACTGAAGGCGAGCTGATGTTTTCCTTGGTGGACTAGTAACCTGTAGGAAAGCCTCACCGCGCCCCTCCAAACCATGCTGCCTGTACGTCCCCGGGAAACGGTTTCCATGTTAACCCGCGATGGGATCCAACTGGACGCGGATATCTATCGCCCGGAGGGGGAAGGGAGCTATCCGGTTTTGCTCATGCGGCAGCCCTATGGCCGGGCCATTGCTTCGACAGTGGTGTACGCCCATCCGCGCTGGTACGCAGCCCATGGCTATATTGTGGTCATCCAGGATGTGCGTGGGCGAGGCACTTCCAAAGGCTCCTTCTACCCCTTCCGCCACGAAGTTGAAGATGGGTTCGACGCCGTCAGCTGGGCGGCTGCTTTGCCAGGGAGCAACGGCGTGGTGGGTATGTACGGCTTTTCTTACCAGGGCATGACCCAGCTGTATGCCGCCTCCGCCCGTCCCAGCGCTTTGAAAACCATCTGCCCAGCGATGCTGCCCTACGACCTTTACGCGGATGCCGCCTACCCCGGGGGAGCCTTTGCCTTCTACAACAACCTCAGTTGGGCCCTGCAACTGGAAGCCGAGGGAGCACACCGGCGGGGAGATGCCAGTGCCTATCAGGCCCTCTTCAAGGCGTCGCGCAACCTGCCCCTCCACGACCCTATCCCCCTCAAGCCGGGCGTGCTGCAGCAATATGCGCCCCAGTCCTATTACTTCGACTGGCTGGATCACAGCGAGCCGGACGACTACTGGCGCCAGCTCTCCCCTCGGCTGGAGGCGGTGGACCTGCCAATGCTGCACATTGCCGGCTGGTTTGACAGCTACCTGAGTGGCAGCCTACGCCTCTACAAGGAGATGAGTGCCCGCAGCCAGAACCCCCAATACCTGGTTGTCGGGCCGTGGGCCCACCTCCCTTGGGGGCGCAGGGTGGGAGCGCTGGATTTTGGCCCTGAGGCCGTCAGCCCCATCGATCGGCTGCAGGTGCGCTGGTTTGACCAGTTCCTCAAAGGCAAGGACACAGGGATCCTCCAAGAGCCGCCGGTGCGCCTGTTCGAGATGGGCTCCAACCGCTGGCGCAGCCTTGAGGCCTGGCCCAACCCTGAGCCAAAAGCTCTTTACCTGCACAGCACTGGTCTAGCTGCCCTTTCCGAACTCGAGGGATCCCTCCGCCCGGAGCCCCCGCCGAGGCAGCAGTCGGATACTTTTGTTCACGATCCCTGGCGACCGGTACCGGCCCTGGGGGGTCACCTGGTTTACCCTGCCGGGCCCCAAGAGCGCTCTGCTGTTGACTGCCGCACCGATGTTCTTACCTACACCACTCCCCCCCTAGAAACCGACCTCCTCCTGGCGGGGGACATCACGGCAGAGCTCTACGTCGAGGCGGACAGCCCCAGCTTTGATCTCTGCGCCGTGCTCTCGGTAGTGAGGCCGGATGGCCAGGTGTATAACTTTTCCCAGGGCTACCGCCGTCTGCGGGATCCCCAGCCCAATGTCCCCATTGGGATCCCCTGTCAGCCGACCTGTATCCGCATTCCCCGTGGCCACGCCCTACGCCTTAGCCTAAGCGCAGCCTGTTTCCCTGCCTACCCCGTTAACCCAGGTACAGGCCAGCGGGAGGAGCGGCAAATGGAAGGCCGCGTTCTCACCCTGACTCTTCACAGCGGCGGCAACACGCCTTCGCGGCTAATCTTGCCCATTCTTGAGGAATAGTGCGGCTTTGCAATCTCTGCTTAACAAACGAAAATCAAACGCTAGGATGAGACCAGGTGGGCAAAAGAGCGCCATGTTGCAGGACCCAAAGCTAATCCGGCACTATCAAGCTCTAACCGATGCGCTGGTGGACAGTTGGCATCGCGGCTATCAGCGCATTGACGAGCTACGGCTGCTGGTGGACGGCTACCTGCTGGCCTTGCGAACTGGCAAGCAATTAGAGCCCTTTGAGATCTACCGCCTCGAAGATGAGGTCAACCGCTTCCTCTACGATCCCTCCAACTTCAGGGAGCCAGAACCGGAGCGGGAGACGGAGAGAACGCGGGGTTACTAACTTATCGACCAGTGGGCTGAGACCAGTCCTATGGCAGTCTGGGATACCCTGGCCACTTCCCGGCGCCCAGCTCTATTGGGATCTGGCCTCGGCCTGGGAATAGCCCTGACCCTCTGGTACGGGGCGTTTGGCTACCACGTACTGCAAATTGGGATCTGGCTGCTGAGCATTTTGCTGGTGGGGCTGTATGTGGCCCAGTTTCCCCCGGCTCAGCCCCCTTGGGATCCGACGCGGCTGCGCTGGCGCCAGGAGCTGCTGCACCTGGGGCTGTTGGCGTTGGTTTTTGCTCCCCTCTACCTCTACGACCTGGCCAACATCCCTTTTCAAATCAACACCGACGAGATTGTCATCACCTCCATGGCTCGTCGGGCTTCCGGGGTGCGCTACCCCGATCTCTTTGGGTTGATGCCAGAGTACTTCTATTTCCCCCGCTTTATGTTTAGCCTCTTTGGCGGCCTGACGCGGCTGATGGGAGGAGTCACCCTGGTCAATGTGCGCACGGTGCATGCCGCCTTTGGGGTGATTACTATTCTGGTGGCCTACGGGTTTTTTCGGTCGTTCTGGAACTCCCGGCTGGCCTTGGCAGGAGCGGCCCTTCTGGGATCCAACCACGCCTTGTTAGGCATTAGCCGCATGGCCATGCGGGAAAACCTGATTGTGCTGGTGGAGTGTGCAGCTCTGGCCCTGATCTTGAAGGGCGTGCGGGAAAAAAATCCCCTGCTTTTGTATTTGGGGGGAGGGGCAGCGGCTTTCTCCCTCTACGGCTATTTGCCAGGGCGCGTGGTGATCCTGTTGGGACTCCTGTTTGGCGTTCTGTACTTGCTCTTGGGGCGGGAGGATCTGCAGGCCAACCCCGTTTGGACCCTAGCCAAGCTGACAGTGCCGGCAGCGCTGGGATTTTTTCTGGTGGCCGCGCCCATTCTGGTAGCCACCGCCACTGCCCCCCCAGAAAGCGCCGAGTATGCCCGCCAGCAATTTCTCTTTTTCCCCGAGGGGCGGGCGCTGCAGCAAATGTGGGTGAACGCGGCTACGCCGGCAGAGGGGGTGTGGCGCAACATCCGCAATGGCCTGAGCATGTTCAACGACCCCAGCCAGCACGACCGGGGCTATATCTATCCCAACTACGGCCATGCCTTTGTGGATCCCTTGACAGGGATCTTGATTTGGCTAGGGCTGGGATCTGGGCTCTACCGCGTCCTCAGGGGGCGCAGCCAGCCGCACGACTGGCTCTGTATTGGCAGTTTCCTGTTTCTTTACCTGCTCTTTAGCCTGGCTATCACCAAAGCCCCCAACTATACCCGCCTGCTCGTGATCCTGCCCTTTGTAGCCTACCTAACCCTGGAAGGGATCCAGACGCTGGCCGCTCCCCTGGAACGTTGGGGATCCACCGTAACAGCAGTAGCGATGGCGGGCACCATCCTCCTCATTGGAGGCTGGAACTTGGCCATTTGGGGCGACTTTGTCCACAAGGGCTGGACGCAGGGCAACGACGTGGGAGCCACCGGGCGCTACGTGGCCGCTCGACAGAGGGATCCCAACCACCGCTTCTATTTGGCTGCTAGCGCCGCCTACCCCTATTTCAGTTGGGGAGAGCCTGCCTACTGGCAAAGTTGGATTCAATTTTTTGCCAGGCAAGAACAAGAGGTGAAGGTTTTTCCCCCCGAGACGTTGCTTAGCCAAGACCTAGAGCCGCCGTTTACCCTGTTTATGAACGAGGGGGTATGGGAGCAGCAAGGGGCAGCGCTGCGGCGACGCTTTCCCAAGGGTCAGCTGCATCGGATCCCAGCAGAGCGAGGGCTGTGGGCCTTTGAGGTGGCGGATCCTTAAGACTATGGCTGCTCTTGCCTGTCTTCTGAAGGCGTCACCTTCTCGGGGCTGGGCCTAGGAAGGGATCCCTGCGGAGGAGCCTGGCTTGGCAATCCAGTAGCCGCACTGGTGCTCCCCGTTAACTTGCCAGCTGAGGCGCTCCACCCGACAATCGGGCAGAGCGGCGGCAAACATCTCCAGCTCATGGCCGCAGACGCTGGGAAAACGCTGGGCAATCTGGGCAATGGCGCAATGGTGCTCCACCAGGACGTACTGCTCGACATACTGCTCAGAGCCTTCTGCTGGCCTGGGGGCAGCCAGGTGGTTGGGATAGGGGTAGTACTCGGCCATGTAGCCTTCTGCCTGGCGCAACTGTACCAGGCGCTCTAGCCGCTCGGCCAGGGATCCGGATCCCATCTGGGCTTGGTACTCCTGGGCTTTGCGTTGCCACTGCTGCTGGAGCAGGGATCCCATCTGTTCGGCTCCCAAGGTTTCGGCCAGCGTGTTGAGCAGGCCCAGGGCAAACTCGTCGTAGCGGGCAGGGAACTGCGCTTCCCCCTGGGGGCTAAGCTGATAGAAGTGCTGGGGACGGCCAAGGCCGCTGGGTTGAGCGACATGGCGGATCAGTCCCTCCGCCTCCAGATCCTTGAGGTGGCGGCGAATGGCCTGGGGAGAAATGCCCAAGTGCTCTGCTAGGGTTTGGGCAGTAGCCTGTCCTGCCTTGCGCAGGTAGATCAAAATAGCCTGCTTACTGGAAGTAGGCTGGGTAGCCTGGCCGGCGATCCTACGTGCTCGGTTCACCGTTGTCCTCCTGCCTATTTTGACAACGGGATCATTGCTAAAGTAACTTGAGGATTAGTTAAGCAACAACTATGTTGTTTTAGTTGGCCGTCTGTTCTTGCGCGCTTCTAATCCCTACTTGAGAGCCACCCATGTCTAAGAGCGTCCGCGCCCTGGTTAACCAGCCCTACAAGTACGGCTTTGTTACCGACATCCCTTCAGAATCCATCGGCAAGGGCCTAAACGAGGACATCATTCGCCAAATCTGGGCCAAGAAGGGGGAGCCGGACTTCATGCTGGAGTTCCGGCTGCGGGCCTACCGCCAGTGGCTGAAGATGAGCGAGCCCACTTGGCCAAACGTGACCTACCCCCCCATTGACTACCAAAACATCGTCTACTACTCGGCCCCCAAGGTGCGGGAGAAGAAGAAGAGCCTGGACGAAGTGGATCCAGTGCTGCTGGAGACTTTTGAAAAATTGGGGATCCCGCTGTCTGAACAGAAGCGACTGGCCAATGTAGCGGTGGACGCCATTTTCGACAGCGTCTCGGTGGCCACCACCTTCCGGGAAAAGCTGGCCAAGGAAGGGATCATCTTCTGCTCCATGTCGGAGGCGCTGCGGGAGTATCCCGAGCTGGTGCGTAAGTACTTGGGCACGGTGGTGCCTATCGCCGACAACTACTACGCGGCGCTGAACTCGGCGGTATTTAGCGACGGCTCCTTTGTCTATGTGCCCAAGGGGGTGCGCTGCCCCATGGAGCTCTCGACCTATTTCCGTATCAACAACAGCGAGTCGGGCCAGTTCGAGCGCACCTTGATCATTGCCGACGAGGGATCCTACGTCAGCTACCTGGAGGGCTGCACAGCCCCCATGTTCGACACCAACCAACTGCACGCGGCGGTGGTGGAACTAATTGCCCTGGACAACGCCGAAATCAAGTACTCGACGGTGCAGAACTGGTATGCCGGCGACGAAAACGGCAGGGGCGGCATCTACAACTTTGTTACCAAGCGCGGCCTCTGCCAGGGGGCCAACTCTAAGATCTCCTGGACGCAGGTGGAGACTGGCTCCGCCATCACCTGGAAGTATCCAAGCTGTGTGTTGGTGGGGGAAAACTCGGTGGGCGAGTTTTACTCAGTGGCCCTGACCAACCACTACCAGCAGGCCGATACCGGCACCAAGATGATCCACATAGGCCGCAACACCCGCAGCCGAATTATCTCCAAAGGGATCTCGGCGGGGCATTCCAAAAACAGCTACCGCGGCTTGGTGAAAATTGGGCCGAAGGCAGAGGGCGCCCGCAACTTTTCCCAGTGTGATTCCCTGCTGATTGGGGATCAGTGCAGCGCCAACACCTTCCCCTACATCGAAGTGCAAAACAACACCGCCAAAGTGGAGCACGAAGCCTCAACCTCTAAGATTGGAGAAGAGCAGTTGTTTTACTTCCAGTCGCGCGGCATCTCTGCAGAGGATGCTGTGTCTATGATCATCAGCGGCTTCTGCCGGGAGGTGTTTAACCAACTGCCCATGGAGTTTGCCGTCGAGGCCGATCGCTTGCTGAGCTTGAAGCTAGAGGGATCCGTTGGCTAGATCCCCAGCAAGCTGAATTGGCCATTGCCGGCTTACTTTAGCTAGCTGCGCGATCCCAGGGTGAACGCTCGTCTGGAGGTCATTCAAGAGCAACCGCTGAGATGATCCGGGAAAACAGCCCTGTCATTTTATCTGTCCGCGATCTCACCGCTGAGATCGACGGCACCCCTATCCTCAAGGGGGTAAACCTGGAAGTTCGGGCTGGCGAGATCCACGCCATCATGGGGCCAAATGGCTCTGGGAAAAGCACCTTCTCCAAGATCCTGGCCGGCCACCCGGACTACCGGGTAACCGGGGGTGAGATCCTCTATTTGGGCAAGGATCTCTTGGCCATGGAACCGGAGGAGCGGGCCTGGGCTGGGATCTTTTTGGCCTTTCAATACCCCATCGAGATTCCAGGGGTAAGCAACTTGGATTTTCTGCGGGCTGCCTACAACGCCCGGCAGAAATACCGGGATCAGCCGGAAATGGATCCCCTCGAGTTTGACGACTTCGTGCGCCAAAAGCTGGAGCTGGTCAAAATGGATCCGGCTTTTTTGGAGCGCCCCGTCAACGAGGGGTTTTCTGGCGGCGAGAAAAAGCGCAACGAGATCCTGCAGATGGCCGTGCTGGAGCCGACCCTGGCCATTTTGGACGAGACGGACTCTGGCCTCGACATCGACGCGCTGCGCATCGTTGCCCAGGGCATCAACCAGCTAGCTGGCCCCGAGAAGGCCATACTCCTCATTACCCACTACCAGCGCCTGCTGGAGTATGTGACCCCTGACTGTGTGCATGTGATGGAAGGGGGGCGCATTGTCCTTAGCGGGGACAAGAGCTTGGCGCTGGAGCTGGAAAAGCGGGGCTACGACTGGCTTAGGGAGGAGGTGGGATGAGCGCTGCGGTGCCCAAGTCGTCGGTTGGAGAAAGCGACGCTGCCAGTTTTGGCCGCTCCTTTCTAGAGCACATTCTTAGCCAAATCCCGGAGGTGGAGGACTCCCACGCCACCCTGCGACAGCAGGCCCGCGCCCAACTGGCGGAACTGGGGATCCCCACTCCGCGCGAAGAGGACTGGAAATACAGCGACCTCTCGCCGCTAGTGGCCCACGCCTTTCGCTTGGCCGGCCCTGGGGAGGGGGATGTGAACCGGGCCACTCTGGAGCCCTGGCTGTGGTCGGAAAGCCGCCACAGCTATGCCGTCTTTGTCAACGGCTACTTCGCTCCCCACCTTTCTGACTTGAGCGGCCTGCCGTCGGCGCTGCGCCTTGCTCCCCTCAGCCAGGCTGCCTCTGGAGGGTTGCAAACCATCGCCAAGGTCGATGTCTTCAGCGCCCTCAACACCGCCCACCTAGGCGGCGGGATCCAGATTGAGCTCTTGCCCCACGAGAAGGTTTTGCCGCCCTTGCACCTACTTTGGATAACCGTGGCCCCTGAAGGAGAGGCGGTTTTGGCCCAGCCCCGCTGCCTGCTGACTTTGCCAGCCTACAGCTCCCTCACCCTAATTGAAGACCACCTTTCCTGGGGCTCGGGGATCCCCTTCAGCAACGCGGTTACCGAGATTGCCCTGGAAGAAGGATCCCGCCTGCACCACATCCTCCTCCAGCGGCAGGGATCCCAGGCCTTTCACATCAACCAAACCGCCGTGCGCCAGGGCCGCTACAGCCACTACCGGCTGCAGGCCCTCCAGTGGGGATCCCAGTTTTCCCGCCACAACCTGGAGCTGGCCCAGGTGGAGCCCCAGGCCCACACCCACCTGCAGGGGCTGACCCTGTTGAAGGGATCCCAGCACAGCGACACCCACTCCCGCCTGCGGCATCAGGCCCCCCAGGGCAGCAGCCGCCAACTGCACAAGTGCATTGTCGACGAGACAGCCCGTGCCGTCTTCAGCGGGCGCATTCTGGTCAGCCGAGAAGCCCAACTGACCGACGCGGCCCAAACCAACCGCAACCTCCTCTTAAGCCCCAAGGCGCGAGTGGATACCCGGCCCCACCTGGAGATCTTCGCCGACAACGTCAAATGCACCCACGGAGCCACCGTGGGCCAACTGGAGGCGGAAGAGATCTTCTACCTGCAAAGCCGCGGCATTCCCTTGGCCCAAGCCCGCCAACTGCTCACCTATGCCTTTGCCGCCGAGATCCTAGAGGGGATCCCTGTGGCTCAACTTCCCTCCCTAGTAGCCCAGCAGTTGGCGCACGGCTAATTTCCGGAAAAGATGAGCACTTGCCGCTAGCTGAGGCTTTCTTCTTCCGGCTGTCTTGCCAAGCCATTTGGGCAAAACAAATCCCCTCTCTCTGCTGCTTTATCCAGAGCCAGAACACCCGTTAAAGGCCCAATTGAGAAGAGCCTTTCTCCCCTAGAGTAAACACGACCTGGAGCGGAGCTGCAAGCTTTTGGTTGCAGAAGTACTTCAGGAGGTTATGATCCTAGAGAGGGCTTTAGGGTATTAGAAAATGTCGGATATACCACCACAACCTCTAACCGGGAAGGCTCTCTTGCAGAAGATAGAGGCTTTGGGGCACCTTTCGCGCCGGGAAACGGCAAAGCGCTGTGGCTATGTAACCGTGACCAAGAACAACAAGCTCCGCGTCAACTTAAACGCTTTTTACGATGCGGTGCTGGCAGCAAAAGGTCTCAGCCTCGGCCCAAGTAGCCGTGAAAAGCGCGGTCGCGAGCCCTCCTTTCGCGTCAGCGTTCACAAAAATGGGCAGATCATCATCGGGTCTGCCTACACCAAGCAGATGAATCTCAAGCCTGGCGATGAGTTTGAGATCCACCTAGGCTACAAGCACATTCACCTCAAGCAGGTGTTAAACGGCCAGGTCATGGAAGACTCAGCCTCAGGAGAAGCTGCCCCCAAAAAGACGCGGGGCCGCCGGAAAAAAGCAGCAGGAGGTTGAAAGCCTTCTGAGGAGAGGGACTCCAGTTGAGCAACTGTTGCAGCAGGGCTTTTTTGCCTCTTCGCCCTCTTTAAGAGGGGATCCAAAGCCTAGGTTCACCAAGCGTGCCAACCCTAGATTTGAGGATCCCTATGCCGCAGACGGTTCAACCTCCCCTCCAGTTTCTGCCGCCACGATTGACGCCTTGGGTGGTTCGTTTTGTCCAAACCGGCTTGCCTTTTTGGTTGCGCTGGACCAAAGGGATCCCGCGCGTCGAGGTGGAGGGAGGGGAGCGCTTGGCTCAGCTTTATCAGCAATTTGAAGCAGGCAAGATTCGCTTGTTGGTAGCCTTTCGCCACCCCACCCTCGATGACCCTCCCTGTCTGCTGTACCTGTTTGCTCACCTTTTGCCTCAGGTGGCCCGGCAACAGGGGATCCGGCTGCGGCAGCGGCCCCACGTCCTGTTTGTCTACGACCGCGGCCTGCCACTGTGGCTGGGGGCCATTGCCAGTTGGGGCTTGCCCCGGCTGGGCGGGATCCCCATTCTGCGGGGCCGTCTGGATCGGGCAGGGCTGAAGAGTTCCCGCGAGCAGCTAGTCTCGGGCCCCTATCCATTGGCCGTGGCACCCGAGGGGACCATCAACGGCATGAGTGGGCTGCTCAACCCCCTGGAACCGGGAGTGGCCCAGTTGAGCTTTTGGGCAGTGGAAGATCTGCTCAAGGCGGGGCGGCCAGAGGAAGTGCTGATCCTACCGGTGGGCCTCTGCTACCAGTACTTGAGGGATCCCCGGGCAGCCCTCGACAGGTTGCTCCGCCGCATGGAGGCCAACTGCCACCTGCCAACCGGGCGCTCAGCCCATGTCGGCAAAGAATCTCTCATGGCCCGCTTGCTCCGCTTGGCTGAACACCTCATTCAGACCCTGGAGAACTTCTACGAGCGCTTCTATGCCCCCACTTTGCCTGCGGCAACTTGGGCCAAGCGGGGAGAAGGAGGGGATCTGCGGACACGTCTGCAAAGCTTATTGGATCTGGCTTTGCGCGTGGCTGAGCAGCGCTTTGGCTTGCAACCTCAGGGAGACCTCATCGAGCGGCGACATCGCCTTGAGCAGGCAGGCTGGTCTTGGATCTACCGGGAAGATATTCCCGATGTTGCTGCCCTCTCTGCAGTAGAAAAAAGCCTAGCCAATCGCATTGCCTCGGAGGCCACTTTCCACCTTTGGCACATGCGCTTGGTGGAGACCCTAATGGTATTTGCCGTCCGCCCTCTGCCTGAGCGGCCTAGCCTAGAGGAACTGGCCGAAACCGCCCTGCGGCTGTGGAACCTCCTGGCTTGGATCAAAGGCCAGAATCCCTTGGTTGCTCCTCCTCAGCTGGGGCCGCGGCTAGCCCGTTTCCGCATCGGGGATCCCCTCTCCGTCTCAGAGCGCTGGCCCACCTACCAGGCCAACCGCCGGCAAGCTATCCAAGCTCTGACCCAGGATCTGCAGGCAGCAATGGAGCGGCTACTGCCCTCTCCTGTGGCCATCCCTGCGGGCTAACCCAAGCGAGCGTCCAAGAAGTTTTTTTAAGGCATTCTGGACAAACAAGACAAATCTTTGCATTAGGAGAAGGGAAGCTTCTGGCTCTTGCGGTAGAAAGATAGCAAAAAGGATCAGAGGGGTTGGCCTTCGTCGATGTCTGAAGAGCTGCTCCGCGCCATTCGCAAACGCGACCTCGAGGCCGCTACACTGGCTGTCCAGCAGCTGCGTTCCCAATGGCGTCTCAGTGAGGCAGCAATTACCTCGATGGTGATGGTGGCCGTGGAGCGGTTAGCTTGGGATGAAGGCGATCGGGCCGCCGCCAGGTGGCTGTTACGCTGCTGCTCCCGACGACGGCGCTAGAAGCCTAAACCCTCGCTGCCGGCAGTAACCAGGCCTCTCTCCGCGTCCAAAGTAACAATAGCTCCGTCGCGGATGAGGCGCGTGGCATCTTTAACCCCCACCACCACCGGCACTCCCAGTCGCAGAGCAATTACGGCTGCGTGGGAGGAGACGCCGTCCTCTTCAGTAATGACTCCAGCCGCCTGCTTGATCGCCTCTACATAGCTAGCATCAGTGGCGCGGGCAACCAGGATATCGCCAGGGGTAATCTTGCTGGCCTCAAGGCCAGATCGGAGGATACGGGCAGGGCCGCTGACGGTGCCTTTGCCAAACCCTCTGCCTCTAGCCACCACCGCCTTCACCACTTCTACCTTGATAAGGTCAGTGGAGCCGGAAATGCCCGGCAGGGTGCCGGCAGTGAGCACCACCAAATCCCCGTCCTTGAGCAGGCCTTCTTCCTGGGCTACGTTAATGGCGGCTTGAAGGGTCTGGCGGCTGGTAGGCAAATCCAGAACCAACAGCGGGCGTACCCCCCACACCAACTGCAGCTGCCGCGCCACCTCCACATGGGGTGTTACGGCCAGGATGGGAGTGCGCGGGCGAAACCGCGAGACATTGCGGGCTGTGGCTCCGGTTTTGGTTAGGGTCATCACGGCTACCGCGTCCAGCTCCTCGGCAATTTCCCCCACGGCGCGGCTAATGGAATCGGCTATCAGGGCTTTGGGACGCAGCGAATTATCCTCGGCACAGCTACCCCTAGTCTGGCTCAACTCTTGCCGGGCAAGAGCGCGCAGGTGGTGGCGGCGATCCGCGTAGAGGGGATTAAAGTAGTCCTGTTCGATGCGCAGGGCAATGCGGGCCATGGTGGCCACCGCCTCGACAGGATACTTGCCCACCGCCGTCTCATTGGAGAGCATAACGGCATCGGTGCCGTCCAAAATGGCATTGGCTACATCCGAGATCTCAGCGCGGGTGGGGCGAGGGCTATGGGCCATGCTGTCCAGCATCTGGGTAGCGGTGATGACCGGGATCCCCAGGCAGTTGGCCATGGCGATGATCCGCTTCTGCAAGATCGGCACCTCTTCTGCCGGCAGCTCCACGCCCAGATCTCCCCGCGCCACCATCACCCCGTCGCTAAGAGCCAGGATCTGGGGCAGTTGCTGGATAGCCTCGTGTTTTTCAATCTTGACGATGATGGGAACTCGCTTGCCAGCGGCAGCCATCAGTTCCCGCAGCTCCAGAACATCCGAGGGATCGCGGACAAAGCTGAGGGCCACCCAGTCGACCCCTTGGTTGAGGCCGAAGTAGAGGTCTTCTTTGTCTTTTTCGGTAACGGCGCGGATGCTGAGGCGCACGCCGGGGAAGTTCACTCCCTTGTTGTCGGAGAGGGTGCCGCCGACAATGGTGCGGCAGAAGAGCTCGCCCGCTGCCGGATCCACCGCCTCCACGCGCATCTCCACTCGACCGTCATCCAGAAGGATGGTTGCTCCTTCCGGCACCTCTTGGGCCAGCCTGTCGTAGGTAACCCAACTGCGCTCCTGCGTTCCCAAAATGGGTTTGCTGGTGAGGACAAACGGATCCCCGCTCTTGAGGGTAATCGGGCCTTCGGCAAACTTGCCCAAGCGGATTTTTGGCCCCTGCAGGTCTTGCAAAATGGCAACCTGGATCCCCAGATCCATCGCCGTTTGGCGGATGAGGCGGATGTTGCGGCGGTGGAGATCGTGATCTCCATGGGAAAAGTTCAGGCGAAGGGTAGTTGCCCCTTGCAGGATCATTTCCCTGAGAATGGCTGGATCAGAGCTGGCGGGGCCAAGGGTAGCCACAATCTTGGTGCGTCGAAAAGACTCGCTTAAGTGCATGGCAATCTTTCCCAGGGAGAGCAGATCAAGATTGTTCCCCCACGCAGGGATCTCCTTGATACGATAGCCCGTAGTGTCTTTTTTGAGACCTTGCTTTCTAAGATTCCCAGTCCAGGAAAATGGGCTGAGCGCAGCTTCAAGTTTGGGTTGGGAGTGAAGCCATGCCGATAGCTTCTGAATACGCCTTTCCCTTTGAGCACCACCAAAAGTTTTCCCTGGATAACCCCACCATCTCTAGCCCTGGCGTCTCCAAACGGGAATACGTGGCTAGCAGGCTATTGCAAGGTATCCTGAGCAACTCCCAGACCCCTGTTGGCAACTTGTCTCCTGAGCAGCGCCAGGCCCTAGTCTATACGGCGGTGATGCTGGCAGACGAGCTGTTAGCCGCCCTTGGTGCCCAGTAGGCTTAGGCCCACCCTCGCCACAGCCCACTGAAGGCAAGGGTAAGCAACCCAGAACAGCGCTGGTTGCACCCGCCAGCCTCTTAGCCACCTCTAGAACTCGTAGCCAAATAGGCGCGGATCCGCCGGCTGCAAGTTGAGATCGGCCAGGCCGTATTCCGCCCAGCGGCGATCCACCAGGCGGGCCACTTCCGGATCCGGAGCCAGCGGCTGCCGCCAGGGGGTGTCCGTTTCCGGCGGGATCTTGGTAGTGGCGTCGATCCCCATTTTGCCCCCAAGGCCCCGCTTTTCGGTGGCAAAGTCCAAGGCGTCGAAGGGATTGTCCGGCAAGATGAACACATCCCGCTGCGGATCCACCCGCGAGCACAGACACCAGAGCACCTGCCGCGGATCCCGCACGTTGATGTCCTTATCCACCACGATCACAAACTTGGTGTAGCTAAATTGAGGCAAGGCGCTCCAAAAAGCTAGGGCCGCCCGCCGCGCTTGGCCGGGGTAGGCCTTGTCAATGGACAAAATGGCCACCTTGTAGCCCAGGCCCTCCATCGGCAAAAAGAAGTCCACGATCTCCGGCACCTGCTGCCTAAGGATGGGGGTGTAGATGCGGTTTAGGGCCAGGGCCATCACGTCGTTTTCCTTGGGGGGCTTGCCGCTAAAGGTAGTGAGGTAAATGGGATCGCGACGGTGGGTGAGGCAGTGGAAGCGAATTAAAGGAGCCTGCTCGTTGCGAGGGCCGTAGTAGCCAATGTGATCCCCAGCGGGACCGTCGGGGGCCACCTCCCCTGGGGTTATGGTGCCTTCCAAGACAATCTCGGCGTGGGCCGGCACTTCCAGATCCACCGTTTTGCAGCGGGCTAGGGGCAATCCCTCTCCGGTGTAGAGACCGGCAAACAGCCACTCGGAGAGATCCACCGGCAAGGGCGTGGCCGCCGCCAGGATTACGGCAGGATCTACCCCGATGGCCACTGCCACTTCCAGCTTCTGGCCCAGGGCCGCCGCCTTGCGCAGATGCCGAGTTGCTCCCCGCACCGACAGCCACTGCACCGTCATGGTATTGCGGCTTTGCAGTTGCAGGCGGTACACCCCCACATTGGGAATGCCATTTTCCGGATCTTTGGTAACCATCAGACCCAAGGTCAGCACCCGCCCAGCGTCGCCGGGATAGACCCGCAACAGGGGCAGTTGCGTGAGATCCACCGCCTCATCGCGCAGCACCACTTGCTGGCAAGGAGGAAGTAGCTCCCGGCTGGGTCGAGCTTTGAAGACGCGGAACAGCGCCTGTCCCAGCTCCACCGCCTGGGCAAAGTCTTTTGGCGGGCGCGGCTGGTAGAGCAAGGCCAGCTTCTTTCCCAGCTCCTCCAACTCTTGCGGCCGCTCCATCCCCAGCGCCCAGCAGATGCGCTCCACTGTGCCCAGGGCGTTGATGAGCAGGGGCATGGAGGATCCCTTGACCCGCTCAAACAGCAGCGCCGGGCCACCGCAGGCCAAGAGGCGATCGGCAATTTCGGCAATTTCCAGCTCGGGATCCACCTCGGCGGTCACGCGGCGGAGCTGGCCACGGGATTCTAGGAGGGCAATGAAGCGGCGCAGATCTCTGGGCATGAAGGGAGCACTTGCAGAAGCTGAGGATCAATCGGCCCCTGCAGAGCAGGCCGGATGTCTTCCTCCAAGGGCAGTACTGCTGTGCTCTCGATCTTGGCCTCTCTTGTAGGCAGGAGTCCACTCTCCTGGCTTTACGGCCAACTGCCTAGCAGCAAGGCAAAGCAATTTGCCAGGACCCTCTGCATGGCAGTAGAGTAGCCTCAAGTCTTGCCTGTGAGGTCAGCATGTTGTCCATCCCGCCAGGGCTGCGCTCCCGTTGCTTCTGGGCAGGGATCCCCCTAGCCTGCTCTTTGGTTTTGGGGATCTGCTGGAGGGCTGCGGCTCCCTCTTCCACCCAGGATCTTTTCCCTCCCATCCCTACTCCGCCACCACCCCTGCCTTCTCCTAGCGGCACGCCTGGCCTTCCGCCCTGGTGGCCCCGTGAGCAACCGCTCCAGGAGAAAGGTTCTCCCTACACTGTGGTCTTGTCGGGCTTTTTGCAGGGGTTGGCTGCCTAAGGAGGGGCCCTCTCCCAGCAAGGGATCCTGCTCTGGACAGCCGAAGGCAAGCTGCTGGCCGAGCACCTCCTAGATCAACCCTTGCCGGTAGGAGCCTTGGATCAGTTGGCCCTCAGCCTGATGGCGCTAGAGACCTGGGGCCACGAGCATCGCTTTACACCACCGGCTATCGCTCCGGCCAGCGCCTGAAGGGAGACTTGGTTGTGGTGAGGGGCGGGGATCCCTATTTTCGGGAGGCCAATGTCGTCGAGCTGGCGCGCCACCTGCACGGCCTTGGCATTCGCCAGATTGACGGCGAGGTAAAGGTGGTGCCCCCCTTCCGCTTGCTGGGCCAGCCCGACGCTCTAGCTAGCGCCCGCCGGCTTACCGAACTCCTTCGGGATCCCCAACAGCCCTACCCTGTAGCCCTCGGCGGCTCTGGATCAACGCTAGAGGAACTGCCTGCTGAGCTCCATTGCCGGGTTAGCTATACCTCGCCGCCCTTGGGATCCCTGCTGCAGATTCTCAACAGCAACATCGACCGGGCCATGGCAGCAGCCCTGCTGGCGGAACTGGGAGGCCCAAAAGCCCTGGTGGAGTACCTGCGGCGGCGCTTGGTAACTGAGCCGGCTGCCCAGTTAGATCCCGCCCTCCTCCCCAGCGAAGCAGAGATTCGTCTAGAGGGGCAGGAACTGCATCTCTCCCCCCGTGCCCTGGCCCATCTGTGGCAGCATCTGCTGGCGGCCACAGACGAGAATCCAGCGCGGATCCTACCTGTAGCCGGCCTTGGCCACAGCCCCCTGCAGCTGCGCACCTTACCTCCCGGCACGGTCGCCCAGGTGGGATCTGCCCCCAATCGCCTGATGATGTTGGGACAGTTGCCGAATGGCACCTACTTCGTCTTGCTCAACCATGGGCCTGACCTGGGCAGCTTGCGCCAACACTAGGATCAGTTCCTGCACCAGCTGTTGCCTGTTGGGAAGTCTCTTGGCGGCTGAGGGCTTAGACGAGGGCTAGACGCAGTCGCCAGGGCAAAATGACCTGTAGCAGGGCTGCCAAGCATCTTGCAGCTAGCCGCTAGGGTGGGGGCGGATCAAGCCATAGCCACCGTGCTTGCGGACATAGAGGACGTTGATCTCGCCATTTTCGATGTTGCGGAACACGTAGAAGTCGTGATCCACCAGCTCCAACTGGTGCATCGCCTCCTCAACCGTCATGGGCGGCATGGCGAAATACTTGGTGCGCACTACCTCAGGGGGCAGCTCCGCTTGCCGATTCATATTCACAGGATTTGTGGGCGGCTGCTGGGCCACCGCCACTGAAGTTTTGGGAGAATGGCGGATGCGGTGAACGCCATTGCGCTCTTTGTACTTGCGCAGCTTGCGGGCTATTTTGTCGGCCACTCGGTCGATGCTGGCGTAAAGGTTTTCAGTACTTTCTTCCGCTCGAATGACAGTGCCGTTGGCGTAAACGGTAACTTCGGCAGATTGGTTGGCACTGATGCGGGGGTTGCGGGCTACCGACAGATTGACATCCACTTCGCTGGTGATCTGAGCAAAATGGCTAACAGCTCGCTCAATTTTTTCCTGAACGTAGCTGCGGATGGCATCGGTAATTTCGATGTTTTTTCCTTGGATCACAAGCTTCGCCATGGAAACTCTCCCGAGTGTGTCAGTCTACGCCTCAAGTGAGTGCCTAACCTTTGCAAGAAGCTTCCACACCCTCCCTGCCCGCCGACTGGCCAAAGGGGGCAATGAAAGTTGACTAAAGTGCGGCTTTTGCAAGGGCACTAACCTTTGGAGTTAAGTCTAGGTTAACACCTCACTCTTGGCTTTGAACTGGAGATTAAGGATAAATTTAGATTGCCTTAATTTTTGATTGATCCAACTTCCCTGCTGAATTCGGGAGACTAAACGACCGGAATTTTCCCTCTCCTGCCGAATTGCAGTCCACAACTTCCTTCTGGCTTTCCTAGCCAGCTAAGCGACTCCCTTATTTTTGCTTGGAACTGCCGTGCTACTTTATCCTATTATACAAGAAGCGACGTTGGCTGCCTTGTCTAAACTAGCTAAGCTAATAACCAAAGGAAGTGAAGAGATGTTGACTGAAGTTAAGCTTTCTATCAAGATCGGGATTCCACACCAATATTGGCGTCAGTAGGCCCAAAAAGTGGCCTTCGGCTTCTGGAGATTGCTCTCAAAGCAAGTTGGGGTGGAAAAGGGGGGGAGGTGGCAGGGATCCCGCTGAAAGTAGCTGAGCTGTTGGACAGAGCGGAAGCGGCCCTGGGGGAGCGGTTTCGGGCAGTAGACCAAGTTCTCAGGCAGAACCTAGCCCGGGTATTGCAAGCCTTCCGCGACCAGCAGGTGGGCTCCCATCACTTTGCCGGCGTATCGGGCTACGGCCACGACGACCAGGGGCGGGAGGTTTTGGACCGAGTGTTTGCCCAGATCATGGGCTGCGAGGCGGCGCTGGTGCGGCTGCAGATGGTCTCCGGCACCCACGCCATTGCCTGTGCTTTGTTTGGGGTGCTGCGCCCAGGGGATGAGCTGTTGGCCATCACTGGCCCCCCCTACGACACTCTGGAGGAGGTCATTGGGATAAGGGGGTCCGGCCGGGGATCCTTGCGGGAGTTCGGTGTTACCTATCGCCAGTTGGATCTGCGAGAAGGAGATGTCGATTGGCAGGCCTTGAAAACCGCCCTCAAGCCGCAAACACGCTTGGTTTACATCCAGCGCTCCTGTGGCTATGCCTGGCGACCCAGCTTCTCCATTGCCCAGATTGCCGAGATGATCCAGATGGTCAAGGCGCAAAACCCCGAAGTGGTGGTCTTGGTGGACAATTGCTACGGCGAGTTTGTGGAAACCCAAGAGCCCACCCACGTAGGCGCAGATTTGATTGCTGGATCCCTAATCAAAAACCCAGGTGGCACCCTGGCTCCAGCAGGGGGCTATGTGGCAGGGCGAGCCGAACTGGTGGAGAAAGCTGCCTGCCGGCTGACGGCACCGGGGATCGGCTCGGAAGGAGGAGCAACTTTCGATCTCAACCGCCTGCTGTTCCAAGGGCTGTTCTTAGCTCCGCAAATGGTGGCCGAGGCCGTCAAGATTGCTCACCTGGCCGCCCAGGTGTTCCATGACTTAGGCTATCCCGTCTCTCCGCTGCCCCAAGCACCCCGCACTGACATCATTCAGGCCATTCAACTGGGATCCCCACAGAAGCTGCAGGCCTTTTGCCGCGCCATCCAAAGCAGCTCCCCGGTAGATTCCTATCTCACCCCAATTCCAGAGGTGATGCCCGGCTACGCCGATCCAGTGGTGATGGCGGCGGGCACGTTTGTGGCCGGCAGCAGCGCGGAGCTCTCCGCCGATGGACCGCTGCGGGAGCCCTACATTGTCTATTTACAAGGAGGAACCCATCTCAGCCACGGGCGGCTGGCCCTAGAGGCTGTCTTGCAAGCTTGGGAGAAGCTGTGATGGCCGTTCCTGTCCCCCTGCTGGGGGGTAGAATTGAAATCCAGAGCCTCGATGGGGAAGTTGCCTCCTATTGCTCCACTGTTCCGCCGTTGGGGAGCCTGGCTAGCCTTTAGTTGGGTGGCCCTGACAGGTGGCTGCCAGCTATTAGACCTAGGGAGAGCCCCGCTGGCATCTGTCCTAGGAAGAGACAGCCAGACCCTAAGGGGAGTCCTCACAGCGGAGGACAAGGTTAGTCGCGCCTATGGCAGCTACTGGGATGGGATCCCTGTTGTGGCCAAGGCTGGGCAAATCCTGATTGCCGCCTTGGAGAGTGAAGAGTTTGACCCCTATCTGGAGCTGGTGGACGAGCAGGGACGGGTGATCGGCTTTGATGATGACTCGGGCCTAGATGTCAACGCCCTCTTGGCAGTGCGGCTGCCGCAGGAAGGCACCTACACCCTGCGGGCCACTAGTTTTGAGCCGGCTGCCAGCGGCTCCTACCGGCTGACTTATACCCTCACCCAGGGCAATTGGCAGCAAACGCTCTCGGGCCGTCTCCAGGAAGGATCCCTTCAGCACCCGGAAGATGGCAGTTGGATGGAGGAATACCCTATCACTGCTCGCCCTGGCCAAATCCTGGTCGCCTCCTTGACCAGCTCTGACTTCGATGCCTTCTTGCAACTGTTAGATCCGGAGGGGAAGGTGATGGCTTGGGATGACGACCAGGGTGGCGGCACCGATGCCCTGTTGATTGCCTTTTTGCCTCGCAGCGGCACGTACACCCTCCGAGCCAACACCTACAAGCCAAGACAGGAGGGGGCCTATGTATTGCAGTACTCCTTGCACTAGCCTCCCAGCCTGCTAAGCTTCTCCTGCTCCCTTTCTTCTTGCTAGTGTTTCGCAGCTGAAGGGAAAGGCAGATCCCAGGCTAGACTTAGTTTAGAATATCTTCAGGATTTAGCTTTAGCAATCCGGAGACGCCGATCCCAGCTTTCTTGATCCGGGCTGAGGATGGCAAAAGCCTGTTCCAAAGTTAATCGTCTGTAACGGAGGAGGTTCCTATGGCCATTTCCACGGGTCTTCCCAGCCCGCTGCCGCAGCAAGAAACTTCTCCGGAGCAAGGCAACGGCCTCAATTTGGCTCCTCGGCCTGCCAGTGCTGATCTACCGGCTGCTCAGGAGGGGGGAGAGAGGATCGGCCCGCCAGTGTTTCCCAGCCCTGTGAAGTTCAGCGAGATTGAGATCGACCAGCGACCAGTAGGGGCCTCCACCCTAAAGGTGGTGGATTACTTTGCGGATGGACGTCCAGTTGCGGCTGCCACGCTAAAAGTGGTCGATACCTGGGGCGAAGGGCGCCCAATAGTTGCCTCTGGCCTCAAATTCGTCCATGACCCCGCCCTCAACCGCCCAGTGATGGCAGGTGGTCTGAAGGTTGCCAAAACTTTTCTTGGCAACCGACCCATTGAAGCTAGCCCTCACAAAGGATCCGCGGGCGAGCCTGTGTGAGGCCAGATTGCGGCGGCAAGGATGGAGATCCTGGCAACCTTAGTGGCCTTGCTGGCCGCCTTGGGGGCAGGGGCAGGCTGTTGGGCAGAGCAGGCAGCGCGCCAAATGCTCCTAACCCAGCTGGATAAAGCAGAGGTTTTGGAGGTACGCATCCAGAGCCAGCCTAACTACCGCCTACTCAATGGCCAGGCGGAGCGCCTTCTAGTTGCCGGGCGGGGGCTGTACCGGGCACCCTTTCCGCGCCTGGAGCTTCTGGAGCTGGAAACCGACCCAGTCGCTATCGACCCTGCTTTTTTCCAAGGAGCTCCTTTGCGGCTGAGACAGCCCCTGCAAGCAGCATTTCAGGTCGTGGTTCGTCAGGAGGACCTCAATGCTGCTCTCAACTCGCCTGAGGTGCTCAGGCAGTTTCAGCGGATCCAGGCAGATCTGCCCTTGGGGGGGGGCGGGAACGAACCCCGCTATTTTGAACTGCGCCAGCCGCGCGCCAAGTTTTTGGAGCCTGACCGCCTCCAACTTGCCGCTCTCTTGGTGGAGAAAGACGGCAGCAGGGAGCAGGCAGTTGAGGTAGTGTTCAACGCCGGGATCCAGGTGGAAGAGGGACGCAGGTTGCGGCTTCAGGAGCCAGAGTTTGCCATCGGCTCGGTGCGGGTTCCTGACGAGATCACCCAGGCGTTCTTGGGAGGACTCAGCAAGGTGTTTGACCTGCAAGAGCTGGAAGAGCTGGGGATCCAGGTGCGGGTACTGAAGCTGAAGATAGCCGCTGACCAAATGCAGGTCATTGGGTTTGTGCGGGTTGAGAGCTTGGAGGCGCTGACGGGATCCTAGCGGGGATCCCTGGCCAGAGGGGTTTGCTCTTGTAGGGGCAAAAAGCCCAAGGGTCCTCGGTGGAGGCATCTGAGCACTGAGGCTAGACAATCCAGGCTTGGTGAGAACACCCCCAGAAGGGAAAACATTGACCAATGCCTATCCCCCAGGCTTGGGGCGTGTCTACCCGCCGAGATGGGCTGATGGCCTCGGTTCCTGCCAGGCTTGCGGGGCTCTTGCTGCTACGGCCTTGTCAGACTGCAGCAGCGGAAGGCGGCTCCTCGTTTTCTGATGGGGAAGCCTGGGAGCAGCCTAGAACCTAAACCTGCCTTGGCAAATTCGGTTTCTTTTCGGGTATACTTTCGCTATACTCGTCTCATCCGTCAGATTTCGAGTTCCTTGCTCTGGAAATGACCTGGCGCGCTACCTTTTTTGGCTACTTTACCTTTCCCTGGCGGCAACCAGGGCGGAAGGGTGGCGCGTAAACTCAGAAGCTAAGTTTACTCGAGTCCGTCCTGAAGCCCTGGGCCTAGAGCCAGGGCTTTTTTGATGGCTCGGTGGTTGAATCCCTCACTTGCATTGCAGCAATAAGGACGACGGTGCTATGCCCCCCCAAACCGACAACTGCAACATTCAAGAGGTAACTCCCTTGATTACCCCTGCTGCTGTCAAAGCCAAGCTGCCCCTCACGGAAAGGGCCGCCCAGGTGGTGCTCTCCACACGGCAGGCCATCCGCGACATCATCCACGGACGGGATCTCCATCGCTTGGTGGTAATTGTTGGACCCTGCTCCATCCACGATCCGGAAGCGGCGCTAGAGTACGCCCACCGCCTCAAGCGGGTGGCCGACCGAACCCGCGAGCACCTGGTGATTGTGATGCGCACCTATTTTGAGAAGCCCCGCACCACGGTGGGCTGGAAGGGCCTCATTAACGATCCCCACCTGGATGGCTCCTGCGATATCGCCACCGGCTTGCAACTGGCCCGTTCCATCCTGCTGCAGATCAACGAGCTGGGCTTGCCCTGCGCCACAGAGATGCTGGATCCAGTGACTCCTCAGTACACAGCTGATCTGGTGAGCTGGGCGGCCATCGGCGCTAGAACCATTGAAAGCCAGACCCACCGGGAAATGGCCAGCGGCCTCTCCATGCCCGTGGGCTTCAAGAACGGCACTGACGGGCGGCTGGAGATTGCCCTCAACGCTATCGTGTCCGCTAGCCACCCCCACAGTTTTCTGGGCATTGGCCAAGACGGCATGACGGCTTTGGTAAAAACCACCGGCAACCCCGACCGGCATATCGTGTTGCGGGGGGGCGGCGGCAAGACCAACTACGGGCCGGAAGATGTGGCGCGGGCGGCTTTGCTAATGAAGGATCAAGGGATCCCGCGCTCAGTGATGGTGGATTGCTCTCACGACAACTCCCACAAAGACTACCGCCGGCAGGGATCCGTCTGTCGAGCAGTGCTGCGGCAATACCAGGAAGGGCAGCGGGCTTTGATGGGACTCATGCTCGAGAGCAACCTCAAGCCGGGCAAGCAAACTTGGCAGAAGGGGGTACCGCTCCAGTACGGCGTCTCCATCACTGACGGCTGCATCGGCTGGGAGGAGACGGAGGAGCTCCTGGAGGAAATGGCGGCAACTGTGGCAGGAAAGACCTTGGCCCTAAGCCACTAAATGCCCCAGCCTTGTCCAGGGCTGTCTAAGCAGGGAGAGGGGCAACGCTAAGATCCAATTGTCCCTCTTCCCAAGCCCCTGGCGGAGAAGGGGCAGAGAAACTGTTCTTGACAAAACTTTTTTGCGCTTTTCTCGAACCTGTGGTTACCCTCCAACTGGCTTCCCCTACCTCTGCGGCCTGGATCGATCAGGCCATTCGTCACTTCGACCTCGTCTTGTTAGACCACGCCAACTGCGAGAAAAAAGCGGCGGGTAACGCCCTCAGTCTCCTCTTCCGCTACCCAGCCAACGGGCAGCTGGTGGAAGCTCTGTCGCCGCTGGCGCGGGAGGAGCTGCAGCATTTTGAGCGAGTCCATCGCCATCTGCAGCGGCTGGGGATCCTGCTTAGGCCTTTGCCAGCGGCTCCCTACGCCAGCCGCCTCAACCAGCACCTGCGCCGCCATGAGCCAGAGCATCTTCTGGATGCACTGCTAGTGGCCGCCATTATCGAAGCTCGCAGCCACGAACGCCTGGGCCTGCTGGGAATTCACCTCCCCGATCCCGAGTTGCGGCAGTTTTACCTCTGGCTGGCAGCGGCTGAAGAACGGCACTGGCAGTTGTATCTGGATCTGGCCCTGGCGCAGTTCCCTGCCGACCAGGTGCAGGAGCGTCTGGACACCCTGCTGCAAGTAGAAGCCGAGATCCTCTCTACCCTCCACCCCGAGCCTCGTGTCCACAGCTAGATCCAGTTCCAAGCAACACGGCAGCAGCTGGCCAGTTCCCCAGTTTGGAAGCCAGCTTCCAGAGTGATCCCAGCACCCTAGAGGACGACCACATCGACCTGGAGTGGCTTATCTGGCCCACGGTGCCCGGCGGCATTGGCTGCGTCAGTTTACAGAGCCGATCACTGCTGGGGTATTTGCGGGTGAGTCACCCTTGGTTTGAGGTGAGCAAGCCGACGCGCCAGTTGATCCAAGATCCCGCCCTCTGGGTGGCAGCCAGTTTAGCCTGGGTGAGGGGAATCGGCAACAGTTGGAAGTTGGTACTCCAGAGGCTGCCTAAACTAGAATGAATGCAACCTCCACCCTCAGGATCCTGCCAGCAGTAAGATAAGACGAGGATCTCAACTAGCCAGCACCCCTTTCTGCAGGGAGGGGGGTGGAAAGCCAGGTCGGCTCCTGCCTGAGTCATGCTGTTTAAATACACCCACCTCTTGCTGTTGTCCCTCCAGGGAGCCGCTGTGCAAATGAGACCCACATAATTCACAACGATTTTCAGGGCATTTTAGGATCCCCAATATTTGTACTACAGCCCTACAAGTTGCCACCATCTATCACAGCAACAGGGTTTAATCCCAAGCGCCTGCATGCAGCTCCAGAACATTGACAGTGCTGGGCAGGCGTTCTGAGAGAGATCTCCCATGAACCGAGGGTTTCTGGCTCTTTTCTAGTGCCCTCGACAAGTCTATTGGTCTACAGTCGCTTTGAGCAAGATCTAGAGCCTTCGCTGCTGCGCCTCGACTCAGTCTTTTTCCCAAAAAAGGTGAAAAGATATGGCTTTTTTTAGCGATGCTTACTCGGTTCAAAAAGAGCATCGACCCAGAGGATAAATCTTGCTTGTAGAGACAACCACGTCTCATTGTTCATGCGCAGCAGAAAAAAGACATACAAGCCCAATATGAACAAGACACACCAGTTTCCTAGGCTTTTGTAGGTTTGGACAATCTGGCTTTCGCTCCAACCAAACTCATAAACCAGGCGGTTCATATCCCCGACGGCATCTCCTTGGCCGCCTAGTAGGGTTCCCCAAGGAATTGGGGCTAACCCTTGCTGAATAAGATGCCACTGCCAAAAGCTTTTGCAGAGGCTGCTGGCTGCAACTCCAAGAAACACAAAGCGCCAAAAGTCCCATCGCCAGCGATCCGGAAAGCGAAAGTAAAAGCTGGCCATTAAGAAGGTACTCAGATAAAACTCGCCGCCAACACCGCCAAAGACAAACAGCATTTCCTTAGTGCGATCGGGCATCAGCCAGGTCATATAGAACTGCAATACGGCAAGAAGAATAGTTAGCACCTGTAGCCATCGAATCCGTTCTCTTTGGGCTGACCAAAACAGCAGAACTAGCAAAAAGAGGATCCCAAGGTAAACAAATGGTTCTTCTTCTGAGCTAATGCTGGTCCAGCCGAAAGGCAGGGGCAAAGCTCGATGGCCACTCCACCAGGCAATTGTGGCATGGCCAAACTCATGAATCCAGATGTGCAAAGGCAAATGCAACAACTGCAATAAGTCGATGTTGTTTACCATCAGGGCCACCACAAATGCAACGGGGTAAGCCCAGATATTCACCAGCAAATTCTCGAAGGAAAACCGATCCCAGCGCTGCTGGGAGCCTATTCTTAGTCTGCGCCGCCAGAGCAACTGGGAGCCGAGGAAAGCACAAATTTCCACTTGTTCCAGCCGTGGGATCCGCAGCTGCTTCAACATTAGAAAAAGCCGGGCGGTCACCACTTGAGAGGAGGGTTGTCCGGGAAGGGATCCCAGCAGGTAGATGTGCAGGGTGTTATCAGCAAAGCGAACTTGTGCAGGCCACTTTTGCCGCAGCAGCTCCAAGCGGACAACCTGCACAATCGCTTGACTATTACCGGCGCGGGCCAGAGAGAGGGGATCAGGTGGGCCTGTCATTCATTACTTGGCGAAATCTCAGGGGAAGGATCCCCACTATCCTCAGCTAGCTCCGCCGGCAGCAGCAAGAGGGCGCTCCCTTCAGGTCGCCTTGGGGGGAGGTTGGTATAGTTGAGGGCAGCAGGTAGGCAGAGTGGGTGGAGGATATGCCTGACTTGGACAAGCAGGGGATAAATCCCAGGCCGTCTAGGCAGAGCTCCCTTTGGGGAGCAATGCTGCTGTGGGGCCTAGCCGGAGCGGGTCTATTTTCCCCCTTGCCCGTTCAAGCCCAACTGACTACCGTTACCGGTCTGTCTCGCATTGACCGCTGGCACTACGACCCGCAGCGGGGATGGCTGGAGGTCAACACCCAAGGAGAGGTGCGGCCTTTTCTGTTTGTGCTGCAAAACCCTCCTAGGGTGGTTTTGGATTTTCCCAACACCCTTTTTGGACGCGAGCCCCAAAGCCAGGCCTTTCCAGGGCGAGTTACCTCGCTGGAGATCAAACAGCTCACCCCGACCATCACTCGCTTTGTCCTCCACCTGCAGCCAGACCAGCCCCTTAGCCTTGACCAACTGCAACTCCTTACCGCCGGCCCTTCCCGCTGGGCTGTTCAGTTCCTCCAACCTGAGCAACCCTCGCCCGCTGCCTCGCTATTTCCTCCTTCCCCTGCTTCCCAAGAGCCCACCGCCTCGTCCCTGCCCCCATCCTCAGGGCCGCCCCCCCGCCCTGAAGCCAGCCCACTCCCTCCTCCTGCAAGCTCCCGTTCCAGCCATCAGATCTTGGCCATCTCTCCCCAGGCGGAGGGCTTTTTCATTCGCACCCAGGGCAACCCTTCCACCACGGTGCGGCGCCTCTTCGATCCAAATCGGGTGGTTGTGGATTTTCTCAACACCACCCTTAGTCCTGCCCTCACCCAGCGGGTCTATCCTGTCAACCGCTTGGGGGTTTTGCGGCTGCGTGTTGGGCAATTCGAGCCTACGATTGCCCGCGTGGTGTTGGATGTGGATCCTTCCAGTGGGGATTGGGAGGCCCGCTACGACCCACAGCAGGGAGGAATCTGGATCCAGCCTGCTGGGGGTGCTGCCCAGGCCAGCCTTTTGCCTGATATCAGCCTAACCGAGGCCCAAGGGCCGCTAGCCACCTTGCGCTCTGTGGAACTGCGGGGAAATCAGCTCATCATCAGCGCCGATGGGTTTATGTTCTACCGGGCTGGCTGGGATCCCGAAAGCGGCAGCTACCGCATCAACGTGGCACCGGCGCGCCTGCCCGAGTCCTTGCCGGATCCCGGCTTGCCGGTCGGGGGACCGGTGCAGCGGATCCGCCTTGTGCAGGAAGATGCCCGCACGGTCAGCATTCTGGTGCAGCCCGCCGAGGACTTCAATGTCTTTGAGCCCAATCCCGGCCAGGGATCCCGCCGCATCACTTTGGAGTTGCGTCCTCTAGGCGCTCCTTTTCCCACATCCCAGCCGCAGCCGCCTGCCCAGGCTTCCCGTCCTCGCCAAAGCCGGCCGGTTATTGCCCTTGATCCAGGCCACGGGGGACGGGATCCCGGTGCTGTTGGGGTAGATGGGATCTTGGAGAAGGACATTGTGCTCCTTGTTGCCCACCAGGTCCGACACCTGCTGCAGGAGCGGGGCTATGAGGTGGTGATGACCCGCACCGACGACCGTGAGGTGTTGCTGCGGCCGCGGGTGGATATAGCCGTGCAGGCCAACGCCACGCTGTTGGTGAGCATCCACGCCAACGCTCTGGATCGCTCCAGCGTCCACGGCATCGAGACCTACTACCTACGGCCGGATAGCGCCGAGCTAGCAGCAATCTTGCACCGCAGCCTGGTGCGAGCTACTGGCGCTGCGGATCGGGGGGTGCGACGGGCCCGCTTTTTCATGGTGCGGGAAACGCCCGTGGGCATGCCCTCGGTGCTGCTGGAGCTGGGGTATGTTACCAGCCCCACGGAAGGGCGAAAGTTGGCCACCCCCGAATACCAGGCCATTTTGGCGCGGGCCATTGCCGAGGGCATCGAGACCTTCTTGCGCAACCGCTAGAGCGTGCCACCCGTCTCAAGGCAGGGTAGGATACAGCAGCTTAGGCCAAGGTAGTGAGGGAGGAAGGAGCATGCGTTGGGGGTGGACAAGAGAGCCAGATCCCAGTTGGCCAATTGGGGTGTTTGACAGTGGCCTGGGGGGGCTCACCGTTTGGCGGGCCCTGCGGCGGCAATTGCCCCAAGAGCGCCTTGTCTATTTTGCCGATACGGCGCGGCTGCCCTATGGGGATCGCTCGCCTGAGGAGATCTTGACCTTCGTGCGCCAGATCCTGCGCTGGATGCAGGCGCAGCCGGTGAAAGTCGTGGTGATGGCCTGCAACACCAGCTCGGCGCTGGCCCTAGAGCAAGTGCAGCAGGAGTTTGCCCTACCCATCCTTGGCCTCATCCTGCCCGGCGCCCAGGCGGCCTTGGCCCAAGGATCCCGCATTGGGGTCATTGCCACGGCGGCTACGGTTAAAAGCCGCGCCTACTCCAAGGCCATCCGTGAGTACAGCGCCCTGGATCCCAAGCGCTTTCCCCAGCCTGTCCACTGCTGGGAGCAGGCCTGCCCGGCGTTTGTTCCCCTCATCGAAGCCGGTCAGTTGAACAGCCTCGAGCTGCAGCAGGCCGCCAAACGCTACTTACAGCCGCTTCTACGGCAGGGGATCGACACCCTTGTCTACGGCTGCACCCACTATCCTCTCCTTGATCCCCTGCTGAAGTCTCTGCTGCCCCCTTCGGTCAAGCGGGTGGATCCCAGCGTGGCCCTGGTGCGCTCGCTAGCCCGTGAACTCGGCCTCTGGGGTCTCCGCCGGCCCCCAACAGCCCTCCGCGACGAACCGCACCGCTTCTATGTCAGCGGGGATCCAGAGCGCTTTGCCCAGTTGGCCACCCCTTGGCTGGGCTTTCGACCTCAGGTGGAACAGGTAGAGTTGCCAGCCCTAGACGTCAACAACTTCCGCCGAACCTAGACAAGAACAGCCATCTGCTCGAGAACGCCGGCGGAATAGGCCTATCTCCCTTCGCGCCAGCGGTGAACCTCAGCCCAAACACGGGTAGGCAAGCCCCAAATGTAGATAAAGCCTTCGGCAGCGCGATGGTCGAATTGATCCCCTTCCCCGTAGGTGGCCAGCTCTGGGTTGTAGAGGGAGTAAGGGGAACGGCGGCCCACGCAGACCGCTTGGCCCTTGTGCAGACGCATCCGCACGACGCCGGTGACGCTTTTCTGGGTGGTGCGGACAAAGGCGTCAAGAGCCTCCCGCAGCGGCGAATACCAAAGGCCGTTGTAGATCAACTGGCTGTAGGTGGTCTCGATGCCGTACTTGTAGTGGAGGACCTCGCGGGGAAGGGTGAGGCTTTCCAGCTCGCGGTGGGCTTGAATGAGCACAGTTAGAGCGGGGCACTCGTAGATCTCGCGCGACTTAATCCCCACCAGCCGATCCTCAATCATGTCGATGCGGCCCACGCCGTGGCTGCCGGCCAAGGCATTGAGCCGCTCAAAGAGGACTCGGGGGCCAAGGCGCTGCCCGTCCAGCTCCACTGGGATCCCCTCTTCAAAGGCAATCTCCACATAGGCGGGTTCGTCGGGGGTTTGAGAAAGAGGCCGGGTGAGGGCATACACTTCCTCCGGCGGCTCTTGGTCGGCGTCCTCCAGGATCCCGGCTTCGACGCTGCGGCCTAGAATGTTGAGGTCGATGCTGTAGGGGCTGGACTTCTGCACCGGCATGGGGATCCCGTAGCGCTCCCCATAGGCAATGGTCTCCTCGCGGGTCATGCCCCACTCGCGCGCTGGGGCCAGCACCTTTAGCCTAGGGTTTAGGGCGGCAATGGCCAGGTCGAAGCGCACTTGGTCGTTGCCTTTGCCGGTGCAGCCGTGGGCCACCGCGTCGGCACCCACTTCCTCTGCCACCTCCACCAGGAGCTTGGCAATCAGGGGTCGGGCTAGGGCAGTGGAGAGAGGGTAGCGCTGTTCGTAGAGGGCGTTGGCCTGGAGGGCGGGGAAGGCATAGTCGGTAATTAGGGTCTGGACAGCCTCCCGCACCAGCGATTGCTCTGCCCCTGCCCTAAGGGCCTTGGCCTGGATGGCCTCCAGCTCTGCTCCTTGCCCCAGATCCACCGCCAGGGTAACCACCGATTCCACCCCCCACTCGTGTTTGAGGTAGGGGATACAGACGGAGGTGTCAACGCCGCCGGAGTAGGCCAAAACCACCTTCTTTGCCCGTCCCATGGTGCTGTGGATCCCTGTTGGAGACAAGTTGCTAGCCCATTATGCCCTGTAGCTTGCCCAGTCTGACCCCTGGGGGCAGCTTGTCGAGTATTCTCCTCATAGGCTTGGGATCGCTGTCTAAGCAGGTGTTGGCGCAGCGTGGGGGGTGGGGCTCAAGTGAGCAAGGCCAGCAGAGGGATCCGAGCAGCGCAGCGGAGACTTAGCCAGAAACGAGCTCTGGGACTGGGGATCCTGTCGCTGCTGAGCTTTGTGGCCGGGGCAGGGTTTGCCGCCCTCTCCCAGCCGGAAGGGGGATCCCCGCCAGAGCTGCCCCGTTTTACCGCCCACGGCTGGCCCCTGCTGGATCCCCTGCCGCAGCCGGAGGAGATCTGGGAGTGCGAGCTGGTGGTGGTGGGCGGATCTCTGGGGGGCGTGGCAGCGGCAGGCCAAGCCATGCGGGGGGGCGTGCAAACCTGCCTCATCGAGCTCACTCCCTGGCTAGGGGGGCAGATCACTTCCCAAGGGGTATCGGCCCTCGATGAGTCTCTCCTCATGCGGCAGCGGGGCAATTTTTCCCGCCACTGGCTGGAGTTTAAGGCCCTCATTGAAAGCCAGCCGGTGCATCTCCCGTCCTGGACAGGGATCCCGCCCGGCACCCGCGTGGCCGAGATCAACAGTTGCTGGGTAGGGAGCTTGTGTTTTCCGCCCCAGGCAGGTCTGCAGGCGGTGGATACCTGGCTGCGGCAGGCAGCTCAGCATGCTCCCCAGAGTCGCTGGGCCACCCAGACGGCTTTTAAGGGGGCCACCTTCAGCGCCGACGGCTCCCGGATTGAGAGCATTTATGCTGTGCAGCGACAACCACGGGATCCCAACTTCGTGCCGCCAGGACGGCTGTGGCGCGAATTGGTGAGCTGGTATAGCTGGCAGGAGACGGAAGTGTTTGCCAAACGGGTGCTGCGGCTGCAGGCACCGCCAGGCCGTCCCTTCTTCGTCATCGACGCCACCGATACCGGCGAGCTGGTGGGCTGGGCTGGCATCCCCTACCGGCTGGGCTCGGAAGGGCGGGATCTAACCGGAGAGCCCAATGCCGCCCCGGCCAGCAACCCGGAGTGTACCCAGGCCTTTACCTTTCCCTTTGTGCTAGCCATCCACGACGATGGCGGCCGCTCCCGCGCCGAGCTGGCCCAGCTGCAGCCGGGCTACTCCCGCGCCGAACACCGCCGCCAGTTTGACCTGGAGGGCTTTCCCACCTTCAGCGGTCGGAGCTTTTTCAACTATCGCCGCATCGTCAGCAAGGGCCGCACGGATCCCTTCTACGGCACCCCGCTCCCCGGAGATCTGACCCTGGTGAACTGGAACCGCGGCAACGACTGGGGGCTGATGAACCCGCCCCTGATCCTGACCGAAGAGCGGCTGGTGGCCTCGGGGCAGCGCCACAACTGGCTGGGGGGGCTGGACGTCTCCGCCCTCAAAGATGGAGAAAACCACGCCCTGCTGTTTGCCGAGTGGCTGATGGAAACCCAATCCCGGCCCGGCTATCCCCTCTCCCTGGTGTTTGCCGAAGACTCCTTGCTGGGCACCCGCTCTGGCCTCAGCCTCTACCCCTACATCCGAGAGGGGCGGCGCATCCTGGGGAGAGCTGCCTACGGCCAGGCGGAATTCATGATACTGGAGCAGGACATCCGGGTTGGCGCCAGCGGAGGGCGGGATTTCAGACCCACCGTTGTCGGGATCACCCACTACGCCATCGACATGCACGGCTGTCGCTACCGCAACTGGGAGCCCTCCCGGTCGGCCAGCTCCGCGCCGGTCAGCGAGTTTTCCGTTCGCCCCATTCTCATTCCCTTGGAAGCTTTGATCCCGCAGAAGGTGGATAACCTGCTTATCGGCGGCAAAGGGATCGCCGTCAGCCACATTGTTAACGCCGCTACCCGCACCCACTACGGGGAGTGGACCATCGGCTCGGCAGCTGGGCTCATCGTGGCCTGGTTGCGTAGCCAGGATCCCAGCTTGACCCCGGCCCAAATCGTGCCGCAGGGCAAGATGGCCGATTTGCAGCGCTACCTGATCTCTCGCGGACAGCGACTGCACTGGTAGGCCGCTGCTGCCGTCTTACCCCTCTGCGCTGGAAGGCACCCTTCCGCCATAGCGCCGCTGCCGCCACCACACCAGCAGGGGGCTGGCGATAAAGATGCTGGAATAGACCCCCAAGCTAAAGCCGATGAGCAAAGCAATCGCAAACCCCTTCAACGTGGCCCCGCCAAAAATGGCAATGGCCACCAGGGGCAGCATCGTCGTCAGGGTGGTGTTTAGGGAGCGGGCAAAAGTTTGGTTTAAAGACAGGTTCACCACCTCGGCAAAGCTGACCCGGCGGCTGACTAGACGCAGGTTCTCCCGGATGCGGTCGTAGATGACCACCGTGTCGTTGACGGAAAAGCCGATGATGGTTAGCAGCGCCACCACAAACAGGCTGTCCGCCTCCATGCCCACCGTCAGGCCCAAAAGGGCAAACAGCCCTGTGGTCAACACCACATCGTGCAGCAAGGCCACAATGGCAAACACTGCGTAATCCCACTGAAAGCGCAGGGCCAGATACACCACAATAAGCCCCAAGGAGATGAGCACGGCCACAAGTCCGGAGCGCAAGAGCAAACGCCCCACCGTCGGGCCCACCGTCTCCACCAGCCTGCGCTCAAAGGATCCCACCCGCCGCCGCAGCGTGTCTTCCACGGCCAGGCGCTCTTGCTCCGTCAAAGGGGGCATGCGGATCAGGGCTTCCTGGCCCGTCTGGGTGTCCAGTTGGATGATGCTGGTTCCCAAACCATGTTCCTGCAGCGCCCGCCGCAGCTCGTCGGTGGTGACAGGCCGCTCAAAACGCAGATCCAGCAAGGTGCCGCCGGCAAAATCCAGCCCCAGCCGCAGGGGGGTTCCTAGAGAGGCCAGAGAAAAAGCCATGCTGGCCAGCCCCACCAGCAAGACCGCCAAGGAAAGGGTAAACCAGAGCTTGCTGCGCCCGACGATGTCGAAGCGGTAGTCGAGCAACCGCGAGGATCCGCCTGCTGGCTCTTGCGCGGTCATGGTTGGGCCGCCTCCATGCGAACGCCGTAGAGTTCAGGTTTGCGCAGGGCAGGGATCCCCATTGCCGCCAACAGCAGGGTGCGGGTGCAGGTGATGGCCGTAAAGAAGCTTACCGAAACGCCAATAGCCAGGGTTACGGCGAAACCTTTCACCAGCCCCATCCCCAACCAAAAGAGCACGCCACAGACCAAAAGGGTGGTGACGTTGCTGTCGAGAATGCTGCTAAAGGCGCGGCTAAACCCTTCCGAGATGGACTTGTAGATGGACTTGCCCGCCCGCAGCTCCTCTTTGATGCGCTCAAAGATTAGCACATTGGCGTCCACCGCCATGCCAATGCTGAGAATGAAGCCAGCGGCTCCTGGCAGGGTCATGGTCACCCCCAGCAGTTGGAACAAAGCAAACGTACAGAGGGCATAGATGAGGAGAGCGATGTCGGCAATGAGTCCCGGCAGGCGGTAGTAGGCCACCATGAACACAAACACCAGCACCAGGCCGCCGATACCGGCATAGAGGCTGCGGCGCACACTTTCTTCTCCTAGGGTGGCCCCGACGGTGCGGTTTTCAATCACCTGAATTGGAACCGGCAGCGCCCCCGCTTTGAGCTTTATCGCTAGGTCGGTGGCAGTTTCCACCGTGAAATTGCCTGTGATCACCGCCGTTCCGCCGGTAATGCCAGTGCGGGCAAACTCCGGCCCCACGATCGGGGCGCTGATGAGCACCTCGTCCAGAAAAATCCCCAAGGGGCGACCCGTGCCAGCCAGCTCTCGGGTGACCTGGGCAAACTTCTCAGCCCCCTCCGGCTTAAACTCTAGCAGCACTTCCCAGCTCTGGGAGCCGCGGCGAGGGGCCTGGGGATAGGCGTTGCGCAGCAGATCCCCGGTGAGGCCGATCCCTTCAAACAAGGCTTCGGGGTTCTCTCCGGCTGTTACCTCCCCCTGTTCGTTGCGGGGCAGGGCGCTAACCGGAACTAGGCCCTTGCGAAATTCCAACTGGGCTGTGTCGCCCAAAAGAGCAACCGCCCGATCCGGATCTGCTACCCCAGGCAGTTGCACGAATAGACGATCCCGGCCACTGATTTGAATCAAAGGCTCAGTCACCCCCAGGCCGTTGATCCGCTGCTGGATAACAGCCTCCACTCCCTGCATCACTTCGGGAGTAATCTCAGGCACCTCCTGCGTCGGCAGAGCTTGCAGGGTAAGCTGCGTCCCGCCTTTGAGGTCAAGGCCGAGGCGAACTTCTCGGCTAAAGCCCAAGTAGGTGAGAGCCACTACCACTGCTAGGATAAAGACTAGGCCGCGCAGGAGGGCAAGCCGATTGAGCCACGAAGCTAGGGATCTAGCCATACTGCCTAGTTAAGCGAGGAACACAGCCGCACTGGTCGGCAGGCCCAAAGTTTTGTAACGCTTTGAACTTCTCGATTTTACCCCAGACGGACTTAGTTGACGCTAGAAGCTGTTGCCAGGGGCAGGCAGTGTCCCAGATCTGCAAGGGAGGAGAAGTGAAGGTGAATTGGCGACGAACTTGCCCAGTGGCGGCGTTGCTTTCTATGCTCACCTTCTGCGGATCCCCTGCCTGGGCGGGAGAGTACTTCACGGAAGAGGTGACTCGCCCCAGCGTAGAAGTTATCCATGGCTGGCGAGAGGTGGTGTCCGGCACTCGGGTTACCATCACCAACACCAGTCCGGGCTCCTTTCGGGTGCCCCTGGAAATTGAGCTGGCGGATCGGGCTAGCTGTGATCGGGCTGACCTGGTGCTGACCAACAAGAGCACCTTGCCGCTGGGATCTTTTCGAGATTGCATCCTTAACCTCTTTCCCTATCTGGACAAGTTCATCAACCAGGAGGTTGCCAGCATCCGGGTTACCCTAAAAGGGCCAAACCCCCTCCTGGAGATCCCTCTGAGCGAAGCGGATCGGCTGATCCTGGCCCAGGTGGCCAACCAATCGCGGGAAGCCTTTGTCTTCTTTCAGCAGGAGCTGGCCCGCGTTTTGGAGCTCTTGAAGCAGCAAGGCGCCACCCCCCAACCCTCTGCCCCTGCAAGCCCAACGCCTGCGGCATCCGGACCCAACCCGGGCGAGTTGGTGATTGTGGGATCAATCCGCGAAGAGCGGGTAGGGGCTGGCAGTCGCCTGAGTGTGGAGGCCATCAACCGCAGCAACCGCACCGTCCTCAACGCCCGCGCCCGTTTTACCTTCTACCGTGGCGGAGAAGTCGTCGATACGCGCGTGGCCGCCTTTGAGCCCAGCAATGTACCTCCTGGCCAGAAAGCTTCTGCCAGCGTGCTGAAAACGGACGCCAACTGGGATCGGGTTACTGTTACCTTCCAGTGGCAGTAAAGCTCCCTCAGGGAGCCAGGGCGTTGCCCCGCAGCAAGCTGCCCAGAGTTTTAACGGTAATCTTGAACTGCACCCAGGGGCTCATCGGCACCACCGTCTTATAGAGGTAGCTGGCAAAGGTTAGCCGCTGCACATCCCGGTCGGCGCACATCTCGACAAAAGCTTCGCGGGTGGCGTTGGAGCGGTAGAACACCCGCTGCAGAATGTCCAAGACTTTGTAGGTCAGGCCGTACTGGCGATCCCAGCGCTGGAGATAGAGCTTGAGATCCTCTTCTGTGGGGATACGCTTCCCGCCGTTGGAAGTTTCAACAATAGCCTCGGCGCACATGCGGCCCGACTTGGCAGCAAAGTAAATCCCTTCGCCGCTTGCCTTGGTTACGTATCCTGCTGCGTCTCCTACCAACGCGGCCCGGCCCACTACGCGGCGCGGACGGGGATGCTCTGGAATGGGATGGGCCTCCACCTTGATCACCTGGCCCCCACGGATCCGGTCAGCAGCGCGGGCGCGGATCCCGGCTTGCAACTTTTGGATTTGGGCTTGGTTGGCCCTCATCGTGCCGGTACCCACCGCCACATGGTCGCACTTGGGAAACACCCAGGCATAAAAGTCGGGCGAGACATCGTCTCCCACGTACATCTCTGCCCGCTCAGCATAGTAGGCCATTTTGTCCTCGGGGAGGCGAATGCGCTCCTGAAAAGCCAGGGCATAGTTGTAGTCCCCGGCACCAATGGCCTCTGCCACCTTCGAGTGGAACCCATCCGCCCCAATCACCACATCCACCGCCAGCGAGCGAGGTGCCCCCTGCTGCGCGTTGCCGGAAAAGTCGATGTAGTGCAAGACGTAGGGATCCTGGCCATTTTTGGGGACTTCCAGGTGCATCACCTTGCCGTGAATGAGCTCTGCCCCTCTTTGACGGGCGCGGTTGCGCAAGAAAGCGTCAAGGACTTCGCGGCGGCACATGCCAATGTACTCGCCTTCATTTTCGAGGGCAATGTCCACCTCGTAATTGGAGGGCGAGATCATCTTCATCTTGCGCACCTTGCGGTCGATGATCTCCTCCGGCAGGTCGAACTCCGAAACCATACAGAGGGGAATAGCGCCTCCGCAGGGTTTGGCGTTGTCCAGCTTCCGCTCAAACAAAAAGGTCTCGATCCCGGCTTGAGCCAGAACCTCGGCTGCAGAAGCCCCTGCTGGCCCGCCCCCCACCACGGCAACTCTCAGGCTCAAGGCGCCCTCCTTTTTCTTTTTTCCAATTCCTAGGACTTCCCAAAAGGGAAGCTAGCCTGCAGCATACAGGAGTGCAGCAACAGGTACGGGTGCTGCGGTCTCTTGTCTACCCCCATTAAACCCGGGTGGGGCAAGGAATGCAAGGAACCCAAGAAGAGCTCTGGTGAGGAGGCCCTGTGGCGCAAGGCGAACTCTGCGGCTTGGGCGGATTGACCGTGGGGCTAGGGATCTCCTCTAGTCCTTGATTCACCGGACAATTGGCCACTTTGTGGCACAACTAACCCTCTGCCTTGACGTAGATGGGCTGAGCTAGTAGGCTAGCAGGTAATCTTCTTGAGTAGGCGTTTTGCCTAGGCTAAAGTTGGCTCCGTCTTTAGCCTGTGTGCCTTCTAAGGGCAAGGAGCACCTACCTGCAGCTTGCGGGGAAGTTACGCCTGTGGAGATCCCTCTGGCGGGGTGGTAGGGGTGGACTCTGCCACTAGCCACGGGTCGCTGAAGCAGGAAGAAAGCCTCAACCCCGAGCGAAAGTCTGCTTTTGCCCGGGGTCGTATAAGTCTTTCAGAGCGGCTCCAGGTGGATGGTGACCCGCACCGGCCCGTAGCGCTCCTGCAGCAGGCGTTCCACCGCTTCAGTGAGGCGATGGGCCGACTCAACGTCCAGTGGCTCCACCACCATGTGCATTTCGATGAAGATCATCCGCCCTGGGATGCCGCGGGAGGTGATGTCGTGGCAGTCGAGGATGCCAGGCAAGCTGAGAACCAGCTCCCGCAATGTTTTAGGCGGAATGGCCGCCCGGTCGGTTAAAACGGGAATGTTTTCCTGCAGCACTTCCCAGGCGCTCCAGAACACCAGCAGCCCCACCGGCACAGCCAGCACCTGATCCAGCCAGGGGATCCTCCAGTAGTGGATCCCGGCTAGACCCAGCAATACCGTCAGGGTTACCCAGACATCGCTGAGGGTATGGCGGGCATCGGCCAAGAGCAGTGAGCTAGCCAGAGCCTTGCCCCAGGAGCGCTCATAGAAGGCTACGAAGAGGTTGATCCCCAGCACCCCCAGCTTAGCGTCAAGGTCAACCCGTCGGTCTGGAGCTGGGGAGGCAGGGGCTTGAAAAACCGTCCCACCGCTGCGCTGAGGATCTCGAAGCTAGCCATGGCCAAAAGGGCAGCGATCCCCAGGGCACCGATTGCCTCAAACTTGCTGCGGCCATAGGGATGTTCCTCATCCGGCTCTGGCGAGGAAAAGTGGACCGCCACCAGGGCAAGGAGGTTGCTGGCGCTGTCGGTAACACTGTGCAGGGCATCGGCCACCAAGCTTAGGGATCCCGTCGCCAGCCCCAGGGTTAACTTGATGGCAAACACCAGGCTATTTAGCCCCAACGTAACGTACAGCACCCTCTGCACCTGGCGCTGACGGCGGCTGGCTATGGCGGCAGAGCTGGGCCAGCTCACTGCTGGGGAGCCTCAGGCGGAAGTCCGTTAGCCTCATTTTGCCACTAACCTCCTCCTAGGAGCCGACTTTATAAGGGGATAGGTAATCCCAGGGGATGGGGTACTTTAGAACCGAGGATCGACAGGAAGGAGCGGCAGGCGATGGACGTGGCGGTCGTGGGGGCCGGCTATGTGGGGTTGGTAACCGGCGCCTGTCTAGCCCAAATAGGCCACCGCGTTATCTGCGTGGACAACAACCCTGCCAAAATTGAAGGGTTGCAGCGGGGCCGCCTGCCCATCTACGAGCCCGGCCTGGAAGACCTGGTGCGGGCTGGAACTGAGGCCGGTCGGCTGCACTTTACCACCGATCTTGCCCTGGGGGTGCAGGCCAGCGAGGTCATCTTCATTGCCGTAGGGACGCCAGCTCTGCCCAGCGGCGAGCCAGACCTGCGCTACGTAGAGGCTGTAGCGCGGGAGATCGGCCAGCACCTAGACGACCGCTACCGGGTTATTGTTAACAAGTCTACTGTCCCCATCGGCTCCGGCGACTGGGTGCGCATGCTGATTCTGGACGGGGCGGCAGAGGCCGCCAAGCAGCGGCTAGGCAGCCAGGCAGAAAAACAGAAGATGGCCATAGCGGGCGGGGATCCCACCCCCTCCTCCCTGGCCACCCTGGACAGGTCTCCCTGGGTGCCGCCCTTCGACGTGGTGAGCAACCCCGAGTTTCTGCGGGAGGGCAGCGCCATCCACGATACCTTCTACCCCGACCGCATCGTGATTGGCTCCAACAGCCCCCGGGCCATCGAGATCCTGCGGCAACTTTACGAGCCCATCCTCAGCCGCCAGCAAGGCTTGGGCGGGGATCCCGTGCCCTTGCTGGTCACCGACCTGGCCTCCGCCGAGATGATCAAATATGCCGCCAACGCCTTCCTAGCCACTAAGATCAGCTTCATCAACGAGATTGCCAATATCTGCGAGCGCACCGGCGCCGACATCCTCCAGGTGGCCGAAGGGATTGGCCTCGATAAGCGCATTGGCCGCGCCTTCCTCAACGCCGGCATAGGCTGGGGGGGGAGCTGCTTCCCCAAGGATTTGGCCGCTTTGATCCAGACGGCGGCTGACTACGGCTACGAGGCCAAGCTGTTGCGGGCTACTGTCGAGGTCAACCGCGAGCAGCGGCAGCGCTTGGTGGAAAAGCTGCAGCAGGCTCTTAAGGTGCTTAAGGGCAAGACCATTGGCCTTTTGGGCCTCACCTTCAAGCCCCACACTGACGACCTGCGGGATGCGCCGTCTTTAACCTTAATTGAGCAGCTCCACCGCCTGGGGGCCAAGGTAAAAGCCTATGATCCCATTGTCTCGGCTTCGGGAATGCGGGAGGGCCTAGCCCATGTGGTGGTGGAAACAGACGTGTTCCGCCTGGCCCAGGATTGCGACGCCCTGGTGCTGGTGACAGAGTGGCCGGAGTTCTTGTCGCTGGATTACCGGCGCCTTGCCGAGCTGATGCGGCGGCCTCTTATCGTCGACGGCCGCAATTGCCTTGACCGGCAGGCCCTTCAACAGGCGGGCATCACCTTAATTGGAGTGGGCTGGTGAAGGTTCTGGTAACGGGTGGTTTGGGGTTTATCGGCTCCCATCTGGTTAGCCGCCTTCTGCAGGAAGGCCATGTGGTTATCTGCCTCGACAACGGCTACACGGGGCGGGAGGAGAACGTGCGGGCTCACCGCAACAACCCCGCCTTTACCTTGCTGTGGCACGACGTGGCCGAGCCGCTGCCGCCGGAGCTGGAAAAAGCTGGCATTGAGCAAATCTACCACCTGGCCTGCCCTGCCTCTCCCCCTCACTACCAAGCGGATCCCATCCGCACCATCCGCACCAGCGTCTGGGGCACCTACCACCTCCTGGAGCTGGCCCAGAAGACGGGGGCCCGCTTCCTCCTAGCCTCCACTTCGGAAGTGTACGGGGATCCCCAGGTGCATCCCCAGCCGGAGGACTACTGGGGCCATGTCAACCCCATCGGCCCGCGGGCCTGCTACGACGAGTCCAAGCGCCTGGCCGAAACCCTAACCTTTGACTGGCAGCGGCAATACCAGACGGAGATCCGCGTGGCCCGCATCTTCAACACCTATGGGCCCGCCATGCGGGAAGACGATGGTCGCGTGGTCAGCAACTTCATCGTCCAGGCGCTGCGCGGGGATCCCCTCACCGTCTATGGAGATGGCTCCCAGACCCGCAGCTTTTGCTACATCTCCGACCTCATCGAGGGCCTGGTGCGCCTGATGAACAGCCCTTATCCCGGCCCCTTTAACCTGGGCAACCCGCAGGAGGTCACCATTCTAGAGTTGGCTCGGCAGGTTTTGGCCCTCACCGGCAGCTCTTCTCCCATCGTCCACCGACCTCTCCCAACCGACGATCCCAAGCAGCGCCGGCCCGACATCAACAAGGCCCGCGCCTTGCTGGGGTGGGAGCCCCAGATCCCTTTGCCAGTGGGCCTGGAGCTGACCATCCCCTACTTCCGCCGCCGGCTGGGGCTGGAGTAAAGGAAGACCTCTGGGAGATTTTCCCCAGAGCTGGCCAACTTTGCGGAAGAAAGCAGCCAGGCTGGCATGATACCCGTCATAATACAGAAAAGGCATGTTAACTCAAGTAGGGGATCCCTACGCCTGTGGATACTTCTCCGGAAGAACCAACCACCCCCGTGCCCCTGGAAACCTGCAGGCTGGAGGTGGAGAGGAAAGTAGTGGGCGCCTTTTTGACGGTGCTTCAGGGATCCAATAGGGGCAGGACTTTCCGCCTGGGGGAGACTGCAGTAGTGGGGCGCAGCCCCCAGGCCGACGTTCAGCTTTCCGACCACACCATCTCTCGGCTGCACTGCCGGCTGAGGAAGGAAGGGGAAAACTATGTCCTCATCGATCTCGGCAGCCTCAACGGCACCTATGTCAATGGGGAACGGGTAAATTGCCGGGTTTTGGCGGATAGGGATCGCATCCAGCTGGGGAATAGCCTCCTGCAGTTTGCCTATTATGACCGGCTGGAGGAGGCTTTCTTTTTCCAGGTCGCTGCCGCCGCTCTCTACGACCCGCTCACGGGGCTGCACAACCGTCGGTTTTTCCTAGAGCACCTGCAGAGGGAGATGGCCTTTGCCCGCCGCCATAGCTTTCCCCTCCACTTGCTTTACCTGGACTTGGACAACTTCAAGCTCATCAACGACCGCTGGGGGCATTTGGCCGGGGATCAAGCCCTGATCCAAGTAGCCCAACAACTGCAGGATCAGGTTCGCCGCGAGGATCTGCTGGCCCGGCTAGGGGGCGACGAATTTGTCCTCATGGTGCGCGGGGTTCCGGAAGCTCAAATCCTGCAGTTGGCCAAGCGCCTGCGGCAGGCCATCCAATCCCTCCCTCTGCAGGTGGGAGCAGAAGTTATCCACCTCACCTGTAGCATTGGCGTCGCCTCTTTGCTCAGCCTTTCAGCAGAAACTTCCGTCCAAAGCTTTCTAGAGGCAGCCGACCAAGCCCTCTACCAAGCCAAAGTGCAGGGGGGCAACCGGGAAGTGTTGCTGTAGGGCTTAGGATCCCTCCACCAAGCTGGCGTAGGCCTCCGCGCTCATCGTGTCGTCAAGATCTTCCGGGTTGGTCATGCGCACCTTGATCAGCCAGCCATCTCCATAGGGATCGTCGGCAATGCTCTCTGGGCTGTCCACCACCGCTTTGTTTACCGCCACCACTTCCCCCGAGACAGGGGCATACAGATCCTCTACGGCCTTGACGGACTCCACCGAGCCAAAGCTCTCCCCCTTTTCAATTTCTGTCCCTTCCTCGGGCAGGCCGACGAAGACGATGTCCCCCAGCTGATCGACGGCATAGGCCGTGATCCCAATCACCGCAATGTCATCCTCAACCCGGATGTACTCGTGGGTGTCCACGTAGCGCAGATCGGGTGGGTACTCCAGGGCCATGCCACTTTCCCCGCTTAAATCCAGTGGACTATTCTAGGGCAATCCCTGAGGGCGGTAAAGCTCTCTCAGGCGGGAGGACTAGAGAAACTCTAGGAGCAGCCGATTCACAGTTTGGGGCGCCTCCTGCTGCGCCCAATGGCCGCACTCGGGGATGTACTCCTTGCGCAGGCCGTTGGGGAAGAAGGGATCCATTCCCTCGGTCAGCTCGCGGCTAAGGGCAAAGTCTTCTTCTCCCCAGATGAGCAGGGTGGGGGCGAAGATCGGACGCAGGGGCTGCAAAAACAGGTTCTGCAGAGTGGGCAGGCTAAACAGGTGGCGGTAGTAGTTGAGGGCAGAGGTGAGCACCTTGGGCTTGGCAAGGGCCTCTTGGTAAACCTTTAGGTCGTGGCGGGTGAAGGCGCTTTTGCGCACCGAGGTCTCTTGAAAAATGCGCCGCACCCACTCCTCGAGGTTCCACTGCAACACCCACTCTGGCAGCCAGGGCAACTGGAAGAAAAACAGGTACCAACTGCGGCGCATCTGGTCCAAATTGGTCAGGAACTCCCGGCGAAAGCAAGCGGGGTGAGGAGAGTTGAGCACGGCCAGCTTGCGGATCTCCTGGGGAAAAAGTTGCGCCCAGTGCCAAGCAATAGCCCCTCCCCAGTCGTGGGCCACCACCACCGCGCTTTTGGCCCCAAAATGGGCCAGCAGGCCGCGGACATCCTCGGTGAGGGTGTCCAGGTCGTAGCCGTAATCCGGTTTGTCAGAGTCGTTGTAGCCGCGCAGGTCAGGTGCCACGACGCGAAACCGCTGCGCCAACACCGGGATCTGGTGCCGCCAGGAATACCAAAACTCTGGGAAACCATGCAACAAGATTGCCAGCTCCCCTTCCCCCTGGGTGACATAGTGCAGTTGAATACCATTGGTCAGGGCATAGCCGTGCCGCCAGCTTCCCATCCGGGCGGCCACCTCAGCAGGAAGGCGTTGGATCCCTGCTTCTGCCATGGTCTCTGCTCTTAGGCCAAACCTCTAGTTGGTATCCAACCATACTAACGTTCTTTCTCTGGCGGGGGCTTTTTCAGAGGCTAGAGCAAGCGGCATTCTGGGAAAGAAGCTGCGGCTGGAAAGTTTGGATGAAAGCTTCTACACCATCCCCCCAGAGGATTGCCCTTCTAGGGGCGGGGGCCTGGGGAAGTACCCTGGCTCTGTTAGCCCAGGCTCGGGGCCACTGGGTGCAGGTTTGGGATCGGCGCAAGGGCTGGGATCTCAAAGAGGTAGTCCGGGGATCGGACATCATTATTTCGGCAGTCTCCATGGCCGGCGTGCGCCCCGTGGTCGAGGCCGTGCGCCAGGTGGGGATCCCCCCCCAAGCCATTCTGGTCTCGGCCACCAAGGGGTTGGATCCCCTGCAGCTCTTGACACCAGCCCAGATCTGGGCAGCCACTTTCCCTACTCATCCGTTGGTGGTGCTTTCCGGGCCAAACCTGGCCGCTGAGATCCGCCAGGGTTTGCCAGCAGCTGCAGTGGTGGCCAGCCGCAATCCCGAGGCGGCAGTGCAAGTGCAGCATGCCCTTGCCTCCGAGCGCTTTCGCCTCTACACCAGCAGCGATCCCCTAGGAGTGGAGCTAGGGGGCATTCTCAAGAACGTTATTGCCATTGCTGTGGGGGTGTGTGACGCGCTGCAACTGGGCACCAATGCTCGGGCTGCCCTGGTTACCCGCGGCTTGGCCGAGATGATCCGGGTGGGATCCCGCCTAGGGGCGCGGCCTGAGACCTTCAACGGCCTCTCAGGGCTAGGGGATCTCCTAGCCACCTGCCACAGTCCTTTAAGCCGCAACTACCGTGTAGGCTACGGCTTGGGCCAGGGCAAACCTCTGGGCCAGGTGTTGGCCGAGATCGAGGGAACCGCCGAGGGGGTTTACACTGCTCCCGTGGTAGTTCAGATTGCCGCCCAGCACGGCATCCAGGTGCCCATCACCCAGGAGGTGCATCGGCTGCTGCAAGGGCAGACCACCCCCGCTGCCGCCCTTTCCCGCCTGATGGAGCGACAACTCACCTCGGAATGAGCTCCTCTCCCTGAGGGGAAAGAGAGCTTGAGCTACCTGGAATAACCGCAAGTCTTCCCAGAATGAGCCATTTGGCGGAGTTTTTCTCTCCGAAGTTTCCCTATACTGCCTCTGTAGCCCTCCTAACTGCTCTCGCATCAACCTGGATTTCAGAGGTTCGGGGAAGCCAGAGCTTGGCTTGAGCGGTGTGTGTCTCCTGCTTTTTCACAACCTCCCATGGCTAAACGCATCTTGGTGATCGAGGATGATCCCTCTATCCGCACCTACCTGCAGAAAGTGTTGCGGCAAGCTGGGTACGATACGTTGGCAGCTAGAGATGGGGAAGAAGGGCTGCAGATGGTGCGCGCCTTCCTGCCAGACTTGGTGCTATGCGATGTAGTCATGCCCAAGCTCAACGGCTATGCCGTGCTGGATGCTGTGCGATGGGATCAAGCCACAGCCCACATCCCCTTTGTCTTTCTCTCCTCCAAAGCTTCTCGAGAAGCTGTGGAACAAGGGCTACAACTTGGTTCCAACGCCTACCTCACCAAGCCTATTGATCAAAACCACCTCCTGAAGGCAATTGCCGCCCACCTAACTTAAACTGTTGCTGGCAGCCTCGTCCCCACTGCTTCCCCCTAGCAACAGAAGGGAGCACAGCTAATTCCTCTCCCCAGCCTCCCTGGCAGGGAAAAACCTCTCTACAACGGGGGATCAAGAGCGTTTCTAGCCACCCTCAAAAAATTCTGGAGTAGCCGCGCTGCGAGATCGGGACGGGATCCCCAGTGGAGATGCAGGTAGGAAGCATGCAAGCGCTCATTGGCCCAGCCTTCCTGCTGAGGCGGGGATCCCCAAGCGTAAACTGGGCTTGGGCAGGGGGGGCTGCTGCGGGAGCGGTGAAACTCGTGTCCCCGCAGGCAATCCCCAGCCGGTGCCAGGAGGGTGGGGCGTAGGACGGTAGCCTCGCGATAGCCCAGGTACAGCCGCTCGCCCATGTCCACGCTGATGGGCAATAGGCCAGCCATGGGGTAGGTCTTCCCGTCCCAATCGGTGAGGGACTTTCCCAGTACCATCAAGCCGCCGCATTCGGCATAGAGGGGGGGGTGGATGGGTGGCGGAGTTTGCTGGGCTATTTTTTCAGAGAGGGCTGCGGCAAACAGTTCTGGAAACCCGCCCCCCAAGAGCAGGCCATCGCAGGGATCCGGCGGCCACAGCCCTACCTCCAGGGGGGAGTACTCCAATAGCTCTGCCCCCCAAGCCCGCAGGAGATCTAAGTTGTCGGCGTAGTAGAAGTTAAAGGCGGCATCGCGGGCCACTGCCACCCGCACGGGCGTTGCAAGGGGGCAGATCCCTGGCCAGAGCTCCCCCACTGCCGGCGGCAGGGAGCGGATTAGGGGCAGAAGCTGATCCCAATCTATGTGTTGCTCCGCCAGCTCAGCCCAGGCCTCCTGCCAGCGGGAGAAGCCAGCCAGTTCTGAGACGGGTACCAGCCCTAGGTAGCGGCTGGGCAGGCGCAAGTCCTCGCGGCGGGGGAATTGTCCCAAAACCGGGATCCCCACGGCTGCTGCTGCTTGCTGTAACATCTGGCCATGGCGCTCTGAGGCCACCCGGTTGAAGATGACGCCGGCAATAGCCAGGCGGGGATCGAAGTGGCTTAGGCCGTAGAGCAGGGCGGCCGCCGTCGTTCCCATGCCGCTGCTGTCGATGACCAGCACCACCGGGATCCCCAGCAGGCGAGCCACATGGGCGCTGCTAGCCCAGGAAGGCTCTGTCCCGCCGGGCAGGGATCCGGGCCCTCGCCCATCGAAGAGGCCCATCGCGCCTTCTACAATCGCCCCATCTTTGTCCTGGCAGTGGTAGCGAAAGCAGCGCTGCACAAAGTCCTCGTCGGTTAAAAAGGGATCCAAATTGCGCGAGGGGATCCCGGCCACTGCCGTGTGGAACAGGGGATCGATGTAATCGGGCCCCACCTTAAAGGGCTGGATGCGCAGGCCCCGCCGCCGGAGCGCAGCCAACAGGGCTAACGTGACGGTGGTCTTGCCACTGCCGCTTGCCGCTGCTGCCAGCAGGATCGCCATTTGTCCAAGGGCTAGAACTCGATACCCATTTGGGCTTTGATCCCTTGGTCGCGAAAGGGATGCTTGACCAAGGCCATTTCCGTTACCAGGTCAGCTCGCTCAATTAGCCCTGCCGGCGCACCTCGCCCAGTGAGGATCACATGCACCCGTTCAGGTTTTTCGGCTAGGCCAGCCAGCACTTGCTCCAGCGAGAGATATCCCAGCTTAAGGGCAACGTTGATCTCATCCAAAACCACCAGGTGGTACTCGCCGCTGCCAAATAGCTCCCGCCCCTTTTCCCAGGCTGCCTGGGCGCAGGCAATGTCCCGCTCGCGATCCTGGGTCTCCCAGGTAAAGCCTTCCCCCATGGCATAAAAGGCAACTTTTCCCAGCCCCAGTTCGGGATGGGCAGCCAACTTGCGCAACAGTTTGGCTTCGCCTGGATCCCAGGCCCCTTTGATGAACTGCACCACCCCCACCGATAAGCCCTGGCCGAGGGCGCGCAAGACAGTACCAAAAGCCGCCGTGCTTTTGCCCTTGCCCTGACCTGTATAGACGATAACTAAGCCTTTGTTGTCACGCATGCCTGCCAGGCGTTGCCGCTGGATTTGCTGGCGGCGCTGCATTCGTTGACGATGCTGCCAGTTGCGCTCGGCTTCCAGTTCCGGGTTGGGGGCGGTTGGAAAAGGGTGGGTCATGGTTGCAGCGGCAAGGACTTGTAGGAGCACTCTAGCAGGCCAAACCCCTGATCTGGCTTCCGCTTTTCCAGATTTTCCAAGAGCTGCCGCTGTTGGATTAGGATTTGGACAGAGCTGGGGGGATCCCTCCTGGCGGCGCTTTTTTATTAGGGGTGCTCTTCCCCAGGGCCGCAAAAATGGCGAGCGGCTGAAGCAGATCCTCACTGGCTGAGGGGGGTATATTAGTAAGGCTGGGCATGCCTTGCTGCAGATGAACCCAGAGGCGGGTTCTACCAGCTTGCGTGGGTTTCGTCTTGAGGAGAGGTTCCTTGTCTAAGTCATTCCTGTTTTCTTCCGAGTCGGTGACGGAAGGGCATCCCGACAAAATCTGCGATCAGATCTCCGATGCTGTTGTGGATGCCCTTTTGACAGCAGACCCCTCCAGCCGGGTGGCGGCAGAGGTAGTGGTGAGCACGGGCATGGTGATCCTCACGGGGGAGATCACCTCGAAGGCGCATGTCAACTTCACGCGCTTGGTGCGGGACAAGCTGACCGAAATTGGCTATACCGATGCCGAGAATGGCTTCTCTGCAGACAGCTGCGCGGTGCTAGTAGCCTTCGATGAGCAATCTCCCGATATTGCCCAAGGGGTGAGCAGGTCACTGGAAAGTCGCACCGTCTGGGAAGATGAATTCGACCTGCTGGGAGCTGGCGATCAGGGCTTGATGTTTGGTTTTGCCTGCAACGAGACCCCCGAACTGATGCCCCTGCCCATCAGCTTGGCTCACCGCCTCAGCCGCCAGTTGGCTACGGTGCGCAAGAACGGTACCCTGCCTTATCTTCGCCCTGACGGCAAGACCCAGGTAACGGTAGCCTATGAGGGGGGGCGTCCAGTGGGCATCCACACCCTGCTCATTTCCACCCAGCACACGCCAACCATCGGCGACATTACGGAAGAGACGGCAGTGCAAGAGCGCATCCGCGCCGATCTCTGGGAGGCGGTGGTAAAGCCTGTGTTTGCCGAGCTGCCCATCAAACCTGACAGCAATACCCGCTTCCTCACCAACCCCACCGGCAAATTCGTCATCGGCGGCCCCCAGGGGGATGCCGGCCTGACGGGGCGCAAGATTATCGTCGATACCTATGGGGGCTATGCCCGCCATGGGGGTGGCGCTTTCTCCGGCAAGGATCCCACCAAAGTGGATCGCAGCGCGGCCTACGCCGCCCGCTATGTTGCCAAAAACATCGTGGCTGCCGGCCTGGCCCAGAAATGCGAGGTACAGGTCAGCTACGCTATTGGAGTGGCTCGGCCCATCAACCTGTTGGTGGAAACCTTTGGCACAGGGCGCATCCCTGACGAAGAGCTGCTGCGGCTGGTGCAGCGCCACTTCGACCTGCGGCCAGCAGCTATTCTGGCCCACTTTCAACTGCAGGAGCTACCCCGGCAGCGAGGGGGACGCTTCTACCAAAATGTAGCCGTCTACGGCCACTTCGGGCAAACCCATCTGGACCTGCCTTGGGAGCGCACCGACAAAGCCGACCTGCTGCGCGAGGAAGCTCTCTCCAGCTCAAGTGTCGCCCTGCCCTGAGCAAGAGGGGGAAACCTGAGGTTCTTCCAGGGAAGCAGAAGCAGGGGAGTCGACAGGCTGGAGCTCCAAGGTAACCGAGAGCTCTGACTCGCAGGCAAGGGAGGCGGGCTGCAGCTCCCGGAGCAGGTGGCGGAGCTTGGGGGGAAGGTCCTGCAGCTCTGCTAACAACAGCTCAAGGGAAATGGCAGCTTCCTCCGCAAAGCGGGATCCCTTGCCAGAGGAGGCTGAAAGAGGTGAAAGAGGTCGGACAAGGAAGCTGGCGGCAGTTGGACTCAAGGAGCGGATCAGCTCTTCTTGTTCTCGCCACAGGGATCGGCTCATTTCCGGGGGAAAGGTGAGGTGGGGAGCACCGCGGCGCTGCCAGAGGCGGAGGATCTGCTCTACGGACGTGGCCTTGTAGCGACCTTGGTAGAGGGCCTCCAGCAAAGCGGCTGGGATCCAAGGGCTTGGGAACTGCCTGCTCCAGCGATCTACCCACCTCTGGCTTGTCTGACCCTGCAGCTCGAATCCGTAGCGCTCCAAAAAGGTGGCGGAATCCATCGGCCGCTCCTAGCGCCAGGAAACTCACCCCAAAGCTAACCCAAAAGCAGTGAGGAAGTGCTCGAACTACCCCCGTCTGTCCCCTGCTACCCAGCCGCAGGTCAGCCACCTGACCCAGTCCCGCCCCTAAGAGCAAGCCGTACCTTTTGCCGCCTTCAACACCAGCAAGTCTAGGGTGCCGGTGTTCTCTTCGCCGCGGTAGTTAAAAGTGGAGCGCACCAGCCACAGGCCCTGCCGTGCTCGGCAGCAGAGGTTGAGCAGGGTGCGAGCTAGGACTTGCTGGCGTGCCTCTCGATCCCGAGCCGCATCGAAAACTCCCCCATCCCACTCCGGTGTCAGCACACGGCTGTTGTAGAGCCCGCGCCAGAGAGAGGGGGACCAGCTGGGGTTGGTGATGTCAAACCAAAACTGGTAGTCGGCCTCCAAGCCGCGATGGATGTAGGCCGCTGGCGTGGCTACCACCAGGTAGCGGGAGTAGTCGGGCTCAAAGCGGCTGTTGCTAGGGGTTTGTCCCGAGCGAATCATGGCCAAAAAGGCAGGATCCCCTGCTGTAGGAAAGGCGCGGCGAAATCGCTGGGCTGCATCCGTTAGCAACTGCAGCAGCTCTTGATCCTGAGGGGAAGCAGTGACCAGGTGCTCGGCAAAGAAGCGCTGGAAGAAAGCTGCCAAGGAAGGCCCAGGCCGGTAGCTGCGCAGCCAATCCAACAGCTTCTGGTAGCGCTCCAAGTTGGCAAAGCCCACCCGCTCTGGCTGCCGCACGGCGGTTTTGGGCCGTAGGGAACGTCCCACCAGATCCAGGGTATCTTCAGCCAACAGCGTTGCTCGAATGGGATCCAGATCCAACACGCTGCTGAGCAGCAGCCGCCAGGCTGGCAAGGTGGGAAATGCTCCCCAGTGGGGATGGGCCACTTCTGCTGCCGTCAGGAGAGCCCGCACCAGGGGGTAGCGGATAAGAGCGGGGAAGGGAGCAATGGGCAAGACCTCCGGCAACTGCTCCTGGAGGCTTAGGCTTATCCCGGCATCCATGCGAGGCAGGAGGACGGCGATGCGAGAGGGAGGGATCCCTGCTGCCAAAAGTTGTCGGATTTGGGCAACCATAGCCTCTAGGGCCGCAAAGGGGGTTTCTCCCTCCAGCACTTCCACCCTCGGCAGCCTCCCTGCCGGTGGTTCTGGCAGCCGAGAGGAAAGCTGGGGAGCCACAGCCCGCGCTATCTGCAGCCCCAAGCGGACCAGGCCGGCTGCGCTACAGGAGCTGGCTTCTGGGAACCGAACCTGCGTGTTTTCCAGGAGAAAGCAGGCTACTGCCTCCGGGATTGCCGTCAAAGAGATCCCGCCGCCGAGGGTGTAGCTGAAGAATTGGCTCTGCAGGTGGGCTTGCCCCTGGCGGTAAAACTCCAGCGCCACCCCGCAACTGTCTTCCGCCTGGTCCACGATGAGGTGATCCCACTCCTGCCAAAACTCCGCCAAGGGCAGGATGTGCTCCTGAAACAGACGAATTTGCAGGCCAAAATCCAGCGCTCCCAACTGCAGCCCCGCCTGCCATAGTCGCTCTACACAGCAGCCCAGCGCTCCCAGGGCCTCTGCCCGGGCCGGATCCCTGTTCTCCGGCCAAGCTGCTGCTAGCCGGGATCCCACCGCCTCTGCCGTCAAGCCAGAAGCTCCGGCAATATAGGCAGCGCTGCTAACTTGATCCCAAATCTGGAACTCGTCCAGCCCAATATTCGCAAAGACCTCCCCATGCCGCGGGCACAACGCACAGACTCGCCCACAGAGAAACTGAGTGAGATCCTTAGCCAGAAGCACAGGCTCAAACGAACACGGCAACTGGGGAACGCGAGCGCATACCTGCGGCCAATACTCAGCCAAAGCGCGCCCCACCCGCTGCAAAAACGTCTCAACCCGCCACGGGCCCACCAAACCCGAGCTGAGCGCCTGCAGGCGCCGCAGCACCTCCGCCCTCTGCCGCCGGCTGCGCACCAAAAACAAGATCCGCGCCGGATTGGCCCCGGCCTGCAGCAAATGCCAGTAGCGATCCACACAAGCCTGGGTCAGCCCACTGCGCGCCCACCCCATCACGCTCTGAAACTCTCTGTCTCCCAGCGTGGCTTTCCCAGGTGCTGAACCCATTTTTTAGCAAAACCTAGACAAGCAGCCTGTCACCTCATTATGATGTAGTACTGTTGTCAATTGAATCCGCCCGCAGCAACAACGGTTCTCGGCAACTTAGCGTGCTGCTAGCGCAGATACTGCCTCTTTGCAGGCAAGTCTGAGCAGCCCCTAGAAGCAGTTTGGCGTCAAGGTCATCAGGCAAAAAGGGCAGCGCTATTGGCGCTGCGGGAGCGTTGGGGTACAGGCGCTCCCTCTCTACGGCTTTTTTGCCTGGGCAGGCAGTCTTCGCTATCCTAGGTTTTCTGCCGCCGCGCCTACTGCCTGGATTTGGCTTAGGGAACCGGTTGCAAGCTGTGAAAGCAACAAAGCAAGCCGCGCAGGCTTGAGAGGAGGTTTCTGTGGCGCTTGGCATCCTTGGAAGAAAAGTTGGCATGACCCAGATCTTCTCTCCGGAAGGGTTGGCCATTCCCGTGACCGTCGTGCAGGCCGGGCCTTGCACCGTAACCCAAATTAAAACCCAAGCCACGGACGGCTACAACGCGGTGCAGTTGGGCTACTGGCCCACCACAGAGAAGCACCTGACGCGAGCCCAGCGCGGCCACTTGCGCAAAGCGGGAGTGACGGAGCTGCTGCGTTACCTGCGCGAGTTTCGGGTCGACCAGCCAGAAGCCTACCAATTGGGGCAGAAGATCACTGTTGAGATCTTCTCTCCTGGTCAGTTACTGGACGTGGCTGGCACCTCTATCGGGCGGGGGTTTGCCGGCTACCAGAAGCGGCACCACTTTGGCCGGGGCCCCATGTCCCACGGCTCCAAGAACCACCGCCGGCCGGGTTCCATTGGCGCTGGCACGAGGCCTGGCCGCGTGTTTCCAGGACTGCGTATGGCTGGCCGGATGGGCGGTCGCCGCGTCACGATCCGCAAGCTGGAGTTGGTGAAGGTGGATCCGGAGCGGAATCTCTTGGTAATCAAAGGCTCAGTCCCCGGCGTGGAGGGAGGGCTACTGGAGATCACCCCTGCCAAACAGGTGGGCAAGAGACTCTAGCGGAGGGAGCCATGGCAAGTTGTGTGGTGAAGAATTGGCAAGGGGAAACCGTGGGCAGCGCGGAGCTGAGCTTCAAGGTGGCTCGCCCCGAGACGGCTAGTCACGTTCTCTACCTAGCTTTGCGCCGTCAGATGACCAACGCCCGCCAGGGCAATGCCCACACCAAAACGCGGGCTGAAGTGCGCGGCGGAGGGCGCAAGCCGTGGCGGCAAAAAGGCACCGGGCGGGCTCGCGCTGGCTCCATCCGCTCTCCTCTTTGGCGCAAGGGTGGGGTAGTCTTTGGCCCCCGCAAGCGGGAGTACAACCTGGCCATGAATCGCAAAGAGCGCCAGCTAGCGCTGCGCACTGCTCTGCAAGGCCGGGTGGAAGACCTAATCGTGGTGGAGGATTTCCAGGATCAGCTTAACCCGCCCAAGACCCGCGTTATGGCCCAAGCTCTGCTGCGCTGGGGAGTGAGGGAGGATCAATCGGCTCTGCTGATTGTTGCCGAGCGCTCGGAAATGGTGGAGCGAGCTGTGCGCAACATTGCCCGCGTCAAGCTCATTGGGCTAGATCAGCTCAACGTCTTCGATCTGCTCAAGGTCGATTGGGTGCTAATCACCACCTCTGCCCTAGAGAAACTCAAAGCCCGCTGGGGATCCGGCGCGGCAGCCGCCGCTCCAGCCCAGGCCAATCCCCTTGAGGGCCAGGCTCAGGCCGCAGAGCAAGAAGCTCAGCCAGTTGAACAAGAAGAGCCGTAGAAGAAGCCGAAAGCCGCAGGGGAAAAGGAGGAGGACGATGACGGAGAGCAAGCGAATTCTGGCTGATGTCCTGCTGCGCCCCGTTATTACCGAGAAGACGACGGCTTTGATGGAGCAGCGCAAATACGTCTTTGAAGTGATGCCCAACGCCACCAAGCCGCTCATCCGGGCCGCTGTTGAGGAAATGTTTGGAGTACGGGTTACTTCCGTCAACACCCTGAAGCTGCCCCGTAAGCAGCGGCGGGTAGGTCGTTTTGTGGGTTACCGCAGCCGTCCCAAGCGAGCGGTGGTAACTTTGGCCGAAGGCGATTCCATCGTCCTCTTCCCTGAAACCTAGCACTCCTGGTTGAGCCATGGGCATTCGCACGTTCCGACCCTACACCCCCAGCGCCCGCCACATGACAGTCTCCAACTTTGAGGAGCTGTCGCGGGATGAAAACGGCAAGCGACCTCGACCGGAGAAGTCGCTGCTGCAATTTATCCACCGCAAAAAAGGCCGCAACAACCGCGGCGTTATCACCTGCCGTCACCGGGGCGGCGGCCACAAGCGGCTCTACCGCATCATCGACTTCCGCCGCGACAAACGCGGGATCCCGGCCACCGTCAAGACCATCGAGTACGATCCCAACCGCAGCGCCCGCATCTGCTTGGTGGAGTACGCCGATGGCGAGAAGCGCTACATCCTTGCCCCTCGCCACATCCAGGTGGGAGCCACGATCATGGCTGGGCCTGAAGCTCCCTTCGAGGTGGGCAACGCCATGCCCTTGGAGCGGATCCCCCTGGGGACGGTGGTCCACAACGTCGAGCTCTATCCCGGCCGCGGCGGACAACTTGTTCGCGCTGCCGGAACTGGCGCCCAGGTGGTAGCCAAGGAAGGCAAGTATGTCTCCCTAAAGCTGCCCTCGGGCGAGGTTCGCATGATTCGAGGGGAATGCTATGCCACCATCGGTCAAGTAGGCAATGTGGACCACAACAACATCAGCCTCGGCAAGGCGGGGCGCAGCCGTTGGCTGGGTCGCCGTCCCCACGTGCGGGGCTCAGCAATGAACCCTGTGGATCACCCCCACGGCGGTGGGGAAGGAAAAGCCCCCATTGGCCGCAGTACTCCCGTTACCCCCTGGGGTAAGCCTACCCTGGGGCACAAAACCCGCAAGCGCAACAAGCCCAGCAACAAGTTTATCGTGCGCGGTCGCCGTCGGGGTGGGCAGCGGGACAAGGGCGGGGTGGCGGTGCAGTAGCAGCCAGGCCAGCCACCTGCTGCCTACCGAATTGCTTGAGCTTGAACCAAGTTGTTAGAGGGGGAAACTCCTATGGGACGTTCTCTTAAAAAAGGTCCGTTTGTAGATGCCAAGCTGCTTCGCAAAATCGAGAAGCTCAACGAGCGCAATGAGAAGCAAATGATCAAAACTTGGTCGCGGGCCAGCACTATCCTCCCTGTGATGATTGGTCACACCATTGCCGTTTACAACGGCAAGCAGCATGTGCCCATCTACATCACTGACCAGATGGTGGGTCACAAGCTGGGGGAGTTTGTCCCCACCCGCACCTTCCGCGGCCACGCCGGCAGCGACAAGAAAGCTGCCCGCTCTTGAATTCAGCAAGGAAGAGGAGAACGCCATGGCCGATCCTTCCCCTGAAGTTAAAGCGGTAGCCCGTTACGTTCGCATGTCTCCCTACAAGGTGCGGCGCGTCCTCAACCAAATCCGGGGGCGCACCTATGCCGATGCCTTAATTCTGCTGGAGTTCATGCCTTACGCTGCCTGCGAGCCGGTGCGCAAGGTGCTGCGCTCAGCGGTAGCCAATGCTGAACACAACAACGGCCTGGATCCCCGCAATCTTGTCATCAGCAAAGCCTACGCTGACCAGGGGCCGACGCTGAAGCGGTATCGCCCCCGCGCCCAGGGCCGGGCCTACCCAATCCGCAAGCGCACCTGCCACATCACCATTGCTGTCCGGCCTCTAGAAGCTAAGGCGGAGACGGCTCCCTAAATTTCCCGACCTCTACCCTTTAACCGCGTACCATGGGCCAGAAGATCCACCCTTTCGGCTTGCGCCTCGGCATTATCAAGGAACACCGCAGCCGCTGGTTTGCCGACCCAGCTCACTACCCAGCCCTGCTGCAGGAGGACGATTTCATCCGCACCTATGTAACCAAGAAGTTGAGCAACGCTGGTCTAGCTGACATTCAGATTGAGCGCAAAGCCGATCAGATCGACCTGGAAATCCGAGCTGCACGACCGGGTGTCGTGGTCGGCCGTGGGGGGTCCGGCCTTGAAGAGCTGCGCCAGGGCTTGCAAAAAGAGCTAAGCCTGCGCGGCAGCCCCAATAGAACCATCCGCATCAATGTAGTCGAGGTTACCCGTCCTGATGCGGAGGCAACGTTGTTGGCGGAAAACATTGCCCAGCAGTTGGAGCGGCGGATTGCCTTTCGTCGCATTGTCCGCCAGGTTATCCAACGAGCCCAGCGGGCTGGCGTGCAAGGGATCAAGGTTCAAGTTGCCGGGCGGCTAAACGGTGCTGAGATTGCTCGCAGCGAGTGGACGCGGGAAGGCCGGATCCCTCTGCAGACTCTGCGGGCAGACATTGACTATGCCGAGCGCGTTGCTCAGACCACCTATGGCGTCATTGGGGTCAAGGTCTGGGTCTTCAAAGGAGAAATCCTTCCTGGCCAAGAAAGTCTCGAACCCAAAGTTTCCTTGCAGCCGGCCAAGCGTCGGCAGCAACGGCGGCGGCCTACTTTTGAAGACCGCTCAGCCAAGGTCTGAGGGCCAAGAGCGGAACCCCTACTGCAGTTACTCAAGGAGCGGCCATGTTAAGCCCCAAACGAACCAAATACCGCAAGCAGCAGCGTGGGCGCATGAAGGGCAAGGCAACCCGTGGCAACCGCATCAGCTTTGGGGAATATGGCCTTGTGGCCCTAGAGCCCGCTTGGATTACCGCACGACAGATCGAGGCCAGCCGTCGGGTTATGAGCCGCTACGTTCGGCGGGGAGGCCAGATCTGGATCCGCATCTTTCCCGACAAGCCCGTTACCCGGAAGCCTGCCGAAACCCGCATGGGATCCGGCAAAGGCAACCCCGAGTACTGGGTTTGCGTCGTCAAGCCAGGCCGCGTCCTCTTTGAAATGGGGGGAGTTCCTGAAGCAACAGCCCGGGAGGCCATGCGCCTGGCCGCTCACAAGCTTCCCATCAAAGTTAAGTTTGTAACCAAAGCTGACTTTGAGAAGCCAGAACCTGCTCAGGAAGCAACTGCAGAATCTCCGGAAGTAGCAGCTAGCGCTAGCTAGAGGAGGAAAGTTACCATGCCCATGCCCAAAATTGCCGATGCACGCGCCCTATCAGACGAAGAATTGGCCCAAGAGATCTACGCCGTCAAAAAAGAGCTGTTCGAGTTGCGTCTGCAGCAAGCCACACGGCAGCTTACTCAACCCCACCTCATTCGCCTGCGCAAGCACAAGCTAGCTCAACTGCTGACCGTGGAGGCAGAGCGCAAACGTGGCAAGTCCTTGCCCTCAACTCAGGTCAAGAAGGAGGAGTAATGCCTGCTCGCGAAAAGATTGGCGTTGTTGTCAGCAACAAGATGCAAAAGACGGTGGTTGTTGCCGTAGAAAACCGGGTTGCCCACCCAAAGTACGGCAAAATCGTCGTCAAAACCAAAAAGTTTAAGGCCCACGACGAGGAAAACCGCTGTCAAGAAGGGGATCTGGTGCGCATCGTCGAAACCCGTCCCCTCAGCCGTACCAAACGCTGGCGGGTGGTTGAGATCCTACGGGAGATGAAGAAGCTATGATTCAACAGCAAACCATGCTCACGGTAGCCGACAACACCGGCGCCCGCAAACTCATGTGCATCCGCGTCCTGGGCAGCAGCGGCCGTCGCTATGCCAGCCTGGGCGATGTGATTGTTGGTGTTGTCAAAGAGGCTCTGCCCAACATGCCAGTTAAAAAATCCGATGTGGTCAGGGCCGTTGTCATCCGCACGGTGGACACGGTACGCCGCCCTGATGGTACCTGCATCCGCTTTGACGACAACGCTGCCGTGATCATCAACGACGATGGCAACCCCCGGGGAACCCGCGTCTTTGGCCCTGTAGCCCGCGAGCTACGGGAGAAAAACTTTACCAAGATCATCTCGCTTGCGCCGGAGGTCCTGTAATGGTTCGCCCTCTTAAGCCCAGCCAAATCCGACGACTTCTCCGCCAACCTGGCGTTCGCAAGCACCGCAACAGTCTGCGCTATAAGATGCGCATCAAAAAAGGGGACTTCGTCCAGGTAATTTCGGGTGACGACAAAGGCAAAGTCGGCGAGGTGTTGCGGGTCTTTCCTGAACGCAACATGGTTTTGGTGGAAGGAGTTAACATCGTTACCTACCACCGCAAGCCCCAACGGGAAGGCGAAAAGGGCCGGATTGAGACCAAAGAAGCACCCATCCACGCCTGCAAGGTGATGCTTTATTCCAAAAAGCACGAGGTTGCCAGCCGGGTCGGCTACCAAATTACCGCCGATGGCCGCAAAGTCCGCGTTCTCAAGAAAACCGGCGAGATCCTTGACTAGAGATTTCGAGAGCTCTGACCCAGCCCAGAGCAGGAAGGAGAACTTACCATGCCCCAACGTCTGCAAGTCCTCTACCACACGGTCATCGTTCCCAAGCTGCAAAAGGAGTTGGGCTACACCAACATCCACCAAGTGCCTCGCTTGGAGAAGATTGTCATCAATCGCGGCTTGGGAGAGGCCTCCCAAAATGCCAAGGCCCTGGAATCTTCCATTGCAGAAATTAGCGCCATTACTGGCCAACGTCCCGTAATTACCCGCGCCAAGAAGGCCATTGCCAGTTTTAAGATCCGCAAGGGCATGCCCGTTGGCCTGATGGTAACCCTGCGGCGGGAGCGGATGTATGCGTTTTTGGATCGCCTCATCAACCTGGCTTTGCCCCGCATTCGCGACTTCCGCGGCGTCAACCCCAAATCCTTTGATGGGCGCGGCAACTACACCCTTGGAATTCGCGAGCAACTGATCTTTCCCGAAGTCAACTACGACGCCGTTGACCAGATTCGAGGCATGGACATCTGCATTGTCACCACCGCTAGGACCGACGAAGAGGGCCGTGCCCTGCTTAGGGAGTTTGGCATGCCCTTTGCCTCTTAGGCTTACCCCTACCCACAATTCCCTCAACTATCTTCCCAGGAGCACTAACCCACCCATGGCCCACACCAACGACACGATTGCCGACATGCTCACCCGCATTCGCAATGCCACTATGGCTCGGCACGAATCGGTGGCGGTCCCGGCCACGCGCATGACCCGCAGCATTGCCCGCGTTCTCCACGAGGAAGGTTTTGTCAGCAGCTGGAAGGAGGAGGGAGAAGGGATCCAAGCGCGGATTGTGCTGCAGTTGAAGTACAAAGGCAAAGGCAAAGACCGCCGACCCATCATCAATGGCCTCAAGCGGGTAAGCCGGCCTGGCCTGCGGGTTTACTGCGGCCATAAAGAACTGCCCCGGGTGCTGGGAGGAATTGGAATTGCCATCATCTCCACCTCCAGCGGCATCATGACCGACCGGGAGGCTCGCAAGCGGGGCATCGGCGGCGAAGTGCTCTGCTACGTCTATTAAGGTTTCTCTGGTCAGGAGTGCCTCCATGTCTCGTATTGGCAGACGCCCCATTCCCCTTCCCCCCAAGGTTGAGGTTCACATCGAGGGTCAACAGATCTCGGTCAAAGGCCCAAAGGGGCAGCTACTGCGCACCTTGCCTCCCTTGATTGCCGTGCGTCAAGAAGACCAAAGACTCCTAGTCAGCCGGGTCAACGAGTCTCGCCCGGCCCGCCAACTGCACGGCCTCTGCCGCACCTTGATTGCCAACATGGTCGATGGAGTATCCAAGGGATTTGAGCGCAGGCTGGAATTGGTGGGCGTGGGATACCGAGCTTCCACGCAGGGCAACAAGTTGATCCTAAACGTCGGCTACAGCCACCCCGTGGAGATCCCTTTCCCGCCCGGGATCCAAATTTCGGTAGAAGGCAACAACGTCATCGTGGTCTCGGGCATCGACAAAGAACTGGTGGGCAATACAGCAGCCCGCATTCGAGCTGTGCGTCCGCCCGAGCCCTACAAGGGCAAAGGGATCCGCTACCTCGGGGAACAAATCCGTCTCAAAGCAGGTAAGTCCGGCAAAGGGAAGAAATAGCCATGAAAATAAAAGCCAACCGCAAACTCACAACCCAACGCCGCCATCGCCGCATTCGCCGCAAGATTTCCGGTACTCCCGAGCGGCCCCGTTTGGCTGTGTTTCGATCCCACCGCCACATCTATGCTCAGGTGATCGACGATGTAGCCCAACGTACTCTGGTTTCTGCCTCCACCCTGGACAGAGAGCTGCGGGGAGCGTTCCAAGGGGTTGGCACAGCCACCCGAGAGGCTGCTGCGATTGTAGGACGTGCAGTTGCTCAGCGAGCCCTCCAGGCAGGCATTTCTCGAGTCGTTTTCGACCGCGGCGGCAAGCTCTACCACGGACGGGTTCGGGCCCTGGCAGAAGCTGCTCGAGAAGCAGGCCTACAGTTCTAGTTTCTGAGAAAACGGCATATGGCTGAGCAGAAAGAATCTCGCAGAAGCAAGAAGAGCCGCGAAGAACAAACCGGCGAGTGGCAGGAGCGGGTCATCCAGATCCGACGCGTCTCCAAAGTGGTCAAGGGCGGCAAAAAGCTGAGCTTCCGCGCGGTGGTTGTAGTGGGCAACGAGCGTGGACAGGTGGGGGTTGGCGTGGGCAAAGCCAACGATGTGCTCGGAGCAGTGCGCAAGGGAGTAGTGGACGGCAAAAAGCACTTGATTGAGGTGCCCCTGACCAAGGGCTTGTCGGTACCCCACCCCATGCGAGGCTCTGGCGGCGCGGCTACCGTGTTGGTGATGCCGGCAGCTCCTGGCACAGGGGTCATTGCTGGGGGGGCGGTGCGCGCCGTTCTAGAACTGGCAGGGGTGCGCAATGCCTTGGCCAAGCAGCTAGGCTCCAGAAACCCTCTCAACAACGCCCGTGCCACCATTGACGCCCTGCGGCGGATGCGCACCTTTGAACAGGTAGCTGAAGATAGAGGGATCGACGTGCGCCGCCTGTTTAGTCAGTAGGAGGTTAGTATGCGACTGGAAGATATTCGCCCCCAACCAGGCTCGAAGCGGCGGCGGCGGCGGCTGGGCCGTGGTATTGCTGCTGGTCAGGGAGGTTCCTGCGGCAGGGGAATGCGAGGCCAAAAAGCCCGCAGCGGAGGAGGCCCTCGACCAGGCTTTGAGGGAGGTCAGACACCCCTCTACCGGCGGTTGCCCAAGCTCAAGCATTTCCCCCGCTACGTACGTCGCCCGCAGTACACCCTGGTTAACCTGCGCGCTCTGGCAACCCTGCCTGCTGGCAGCGAGGTGACTCTAGAAAGCCTAATGGAGTTGGGGATCGTGACCACCAACGACGGCCCGCTGAAGATCTTAGGGGACGGGGAAGTGCGCGTGCCCCTGACCATCCGGGCTGCTGCCATTACTGCCTCGGCCAAAGCCAAAGTGGAGGCCGCCGGAGGCCGAGTGGAGATTGTGGGATCCCGGCCCGCTCGCTCCTAGGTTGGCGGCAACTTTGGTTTTGCCGACTTCCCCACCGGCAGCGTAGAGTGGTAAGTAGCTCACCTGGCTCTTTGCTAAATCTATGGCTGACACACGAGGCTCTACTCCCTCCGCTCAAGAGACTTTCATGCAGATGGCGATGGCCTCGGGCCTGCGCAGCCGTCTGCTCCTGACCCTGGGCTTGTTGTTGTTGGTGCGGCTGGGCATCTATATTCCCATCCCCAGCATTGACCGAGTTCGCTTTGCTGCTGAGGCGGCCAACAGCCCAGTGTTTGGCTTTCTGGATATCTTCTCGGGGGGCGGCATTTCTGCCTTGGGGGTCTTTGCCCTCGGCATCCTGCCCTTCATCAACGCCTCGATTATCATGCAACTGCTGGTTTCAGCCATCCCAGCCTTGGAGAACCTGCAGAAAAACGAGGGGGAGCAGGGCCGGCGGCAGATTTCCCAGTACACCCGTTACGTCACCCTTCTCTGGGCCATCATCCAAGGCATTGGCATCTCCTTCTGGGTGCGGGAGTTTGCCAATACCAGCAACGAGCTGGCCTTTATGGCCTCCACCACCCTGGCGCTGGCAGCAGGCTCCATGTTTGTCATGTGGCTGGGGGAAATGATCACGGAGAAGGGGGTGGGCAGTGGGCCGTCGCTGTTGATCTTCGTTAACATTGTTGCCACGTTGCCGCGCGCCCTGGGTCAAACCATCAGCCTGGTTCGCGCCGACAGCAGCACGATTGGGGGTATCCTGGTGTTGACGGCTGTTTTCCTAGCCACCATTGTCGGCATTGTCTTTGTCCAGGAGGGCAGCCGCAAAATTCCCATCATCTACGCCAAGCGCCAGGTGGGCAACAAGCTGTTCCGCGAGCAGAAGAGCTACTTGCCCCTGCGGCTTAACCAGGGGGGGGTGATGCCAATCATCTTTGCCTACTCGGTGCTGTCTCTACCTTGGGCTTTGGCCCAGTATACGCAGAGCCCAGCCTTAATTCAGGTGGCCAACCTCCTCTCCCCTACCTCCTGGTTTTACATCCCCTTCTACTTCCTGCTCATTCTCTTCTTTAGCTACTTCTACGCTTCCTTGATTATCAATCCAGTAGAACTGGCCCAGAACTTGAAGAAACTGGGTGCCAGCATTCCAGGCGTGCGTCCTGGCAAGGCCACGGCTGAGTACATCGAAGGGATCCTCAACCGGCTGACACTGCTGGGGGCCTTGTTTTTGTGTGCGGTGGCCATTATTCCCACGACAGTAGAGCGGGCAACCGGCATTACCACTTTCCAAGGCTTGGGAGCCACCTCGCTGCTCATTTTGGTGGGGGTAGCCATTGAAACCTCCAAGCAAATCCAGACTTACGTTATTTCGCAGCGTTACGAAGGGATGGTCAAGCAGTAGTGCTGAGGTTAATCTTTTTAGGACCGCCAGGAGCAGGCAAGGGTACGCAGGCGGAGCGGCTGTCAGCCATCTACCACACACTCAAAATTTCTACAGGCGATCTGCTGCGGGCAGAGGTCAAAGCCCAGACTCCGCTGGGGCGGCAAGCCAAGGTGTACATGGATGCAGGGGAGCTAGTGCCCGACGAGGTGTTGATTGGGATGGTCAGAGGCCAGTTGCAGCGGTCGCCGGAGCAAGGCTGGATCCTAGACGGCTTCCCCCGCACCTTGGCGCAGGCAGAGGCTTTGGAAGAGCTGCTGCAGGAGCTGGGGCAAGACTACGACCACGTCCTCAACCTAGAAGTGCCCGACGAGGTGGTAGTGGCGCGGCTGTTGGCCCGCGGCAAGGAGCAAGGGCGCAGCGACGATGCTGATGAGGCCGTCATCCTCAAACGCTTGCAGGTGTATCGGCAGCAAACCGCTCCCCTAATCGACTTTTACGAGGCTAAGGGCCGTTTGCGGCGGATTAACGGCAACCAGCCGATGGAAGTGGTCCAGCAGCACCTACAGGCCCTTTTGGAGAGCTGTAGGAGGACGGCATGACCAAGGCCAGAAAGCCGGGGCTGGGGTCTTCGCGGCGAGGCCTGCAGCTTGGTGAAATCAAATCTCGCCGGGAAGTGGAGAAGATGCGGCGGGCTGGGCGAGTGGTGGCTCAGGTGCTGCAGGAAATTGCCGAGCGCCTGGAGCCGGGCTGGACAACCGCAGACATCGATGCCTACGCTGAGCGGCGGGTAGCGGAGTTAAATGCCCTGCCCAGCTTCAAGGGCTACTACGGCTTTCCCGCCTGCGTCTGTGTCAGCATCAACCATGAAGTGGTGCATGGGATCCCCAGCCCCCGCAAAGTGGTGCAGCCAGGAGACATCGTCAAGGTGGACTTTGGCGCCATGGTGGAAGGCTGGCATGCGGATTCTTGCATCACCATTGGCCTAGAGCCCCTCAGCGATGCCGCCCGCGACCTCATCGACACAGCGGCCCAAGCCCTACAGGTAGGCATCGAGCACGTTCGCCATGGGGTCTGGCTGCAAGATGTCTCAGGCGCCATTGAAGACTATGTGCGGGAGCGGGGCTACTCCGTGGTGAGGCAGTACGTTGGCCATGGCGTGGGTCGCAACTTGCACGAAGAGCCGCAGTTTCCTCACTACCGCACCCCTGAGCTGCCCAATCCCAAGCTTCGCGCCGGCATGACGCTGGCCATTGAGCCAATGGTCACTGCGGGGGGAGAGGCCACGCGAGTGTTGCCGGATCGCTGGACGGTGGTAACAGTGGATGGCTCCTGGTCAGCCCAGTTTGAGCACACCATTCTGGTTACCGAGGCCGGCGCTGAGATTTTGACAGATCGCACCCCCTTTCAGTCCTAGAGAGTTCCCCCATGAAGGACTGCAACAGCTAGGATAGAAGAGGTGGAGTATTGTTTCGGCTCTTAACCCCCTCTTAACAGGAGAGGGGAGGGCCATAGAGTTGCGTTGTCTGAGAAGGAGGGCTACTTGGCTAAGGAAGACGCTATTGAAGTGGAAGGGGTAGTTACGGAATCCCTACCCAATGCCATGTTCCGGGTGGACCTGGACAATGGCTTTAACGTTCTCGCCCACATCTCGGGCAAGATCCGCCGCAACTACATCAAGATCCTGCCCGGCGACCGGGTAAAGGTGGAGCTCAGCCCCTATGACCTCAACAAGGGGCGGATTACCTACCGCCTTAAGAAAAATGAGTAGGTGTTTTCCAGATCCTGCTGGGGCGGGTGAGAAGGAAGCGCGAGGGGGCAGTCATCTCCACAAACCCCTCGCTTTGCTTATGTGCATCCAGGGCAGTTTGCCTGGGGGTTGCTGAAGCCCAGCCCACTGCTAGGTAAGGTGGGTACCCACTCGGCCGCTCAAGCTGGTTCTCCAGCATTCTCTTCCCAGGGATCGCTATCCCTGGAGGGGGGGGGAGCTGGCTCAGGAGGAGGAGGGGAAGTTTCTTCTTGGGGATACTCCTGTTCCCACGCCGGTTGTTCAGAGACAGGAGAGGACGCGGGCCGAGGGGGTGGGGGTTCAGGCTCTGCTTCGGCGTAGACGTCCTCTTCCTCCGTCTCTTCCGCTGCGTATTCCTCGGCGTAGGCTTCCTCGTAGCGTTCCTCCGCCTCAGCCTCAGCGGTAGACCTAGGCAGGGCAGGGGCAGGGGCGCCTGCAGCTAGCCAGGGGGGCTTGCCTAGCCCCAGGGTCTCCAAGATTCCTTTGGCCAGTTGGGTCAAGCGGGTCTCAGCGCCATCAGCCACAATGAGGCGATCGCCGCCTACGGAGACGATCTCATCAGCAGGAAGCAGATAAGTGCTGAGGATAAAGCCAGGCAAAAAGGTGAGGCCAAGGCTGGAGAGGATTAAGCCACTGATTAGACCAGAGACAGAGTTAAACTCAAAGTCCTTAACCTTACCGAGGCGGATCCCTTCTTCCGTTACCACTTCGCTGCCGACTACCCGGCTGAGACCCTCCAAATTCAAGTCTTCGAAGACTTCATCGCTGGGGACGAGGATAGCGTCTTGCCCTAGGGCTGTGACCTGCTGCAGCTCTAGTAAACGGGGCGATCCAGCAAAGGCTCTTTCCAGCACCCCCAGCACCAGGACCTGCCTAGCTTCCAGATCTGCCCAAACTTCGCTAACCACTCCGAGCCGGGCCCCATTGGCTTGGCTAATCACCTGCGTTCCCAGAACCTGTGACCGCCGACGAACCTCTGGTCGTGCTAGCGCAACAGATCCTTTCTCCGTTGTCATGGTGGTTTCCCCGTCGTAAGTCGAAGTGTTGGCGTGAGTGGGCTGGTCAGCCGGCCCCAGGCATCAAAATCCAATAGTACCACTGCCCGTCTCTTCTCTAGCGGGCTGCCGGGATCGGATCCCGGCCAATTTGCTTGCTCCAGGCTAAAAACCGCTCTGTCATGCCCTGGAGGGAATAGTGCTGTTCTGCGTGGTGTCGGCAGTGGCTGCGGTCGATGCAATCCAAGTGTTCTACGGCCCTTGCTAAGGCCGCCACATCGTCCGGCTCTACCACCCAGCCAGTTTCTCCATCGCTGACAATTTCCGCCGGCCCGCCGCGACGGTAGGTGATCACGGGCACACCGCACGCCAAAGCTTCCACCGCCACTAGGCCAAAGGCTTCCACCCACTTGGGGGTCATGATCAAGGCCGAGCATTGGCCCAAGAGCCGCTGCAGCTGGGAGGTGGGCAAAAACCCCCGGTAGTCCAATTGAGCCCGTGGGTACTGTTCCCGAATCTGCTGCCAGTAGGCCGGGTCTTGCAGGTGGCCCAGGATCAGCACTGGCCTTCCCGTCTTCTCCGCCAGGGCGGCGCAGTCTTCCAGGCCCTTTTCCGGGGCAATGCGGCCAATCCAACACAGGGATCCGTTCCCCTTGGGCACAAACTCGTAGCGGCTGAGGTCGACGCCACAGGGCAAATAGACAAAGGGATCCCGGCCTGCCGACATCTGGGCGCGGGCAAAGGCAAAAGTCTGGGCTTGGGCTCGCGAGTGCACCGCCAGCCGACCTGGGTAGCGATGGGCAATGTGCTCCAGGACCTGATCCACAGCATCGCTAAGGGATCCCATGCTGAGGATATGGGCCACCGGTGTGCGGAAAAAATCGGTCAGGTAGAACGAGAGCCAGTCGTAGCTCCAGTTCACGATAAGCTCAAACTGCTCCTGCAGTTGGGCAGCTCGCTGCCACAGGTTGGCCACCAGAGAAGGGGTGGAAAAACAGACCGGCTGGTCGCGGCGCTGGCTCTGGGCATAGGGCGGGGGGAGGCCTGGGACGGTCTCGATGACTCCCTCCGGCAAGTCAGCACTGTGGGATCCCTCAGGCGCTAGCACGCGCACTTGGGCCCCTCTCTCAAGCAGGCTACGCGCCAAGTTGACAAGGTTGAGCTCCACCCCACCGCCCGCCCCCGACCCAAGAGGCCCAACGGGGGTGGAGACAAACAAGAAGCGGTAAAGACGACCCATGCAGCCTTCCGGCCCAACCCCTTGCTGAGCTGGGTTAATCCCTGAGGGGGGGATCAGGTTCTAGACACGAAGATTTCCTCTTTCTCGACCTTAACCTTGTAGGCAGTTAGGTTGGCATCGGCTGGGCCGCGAATACGGCTGCCATCAGCAGCAAAAGCTGAGCCATGGCAGGAGCAGACGAAGTTCTTGCCCCGCCAGTCCACCTCGCAGCCAGCGTGGGGACAGGTTGCGTCCAGAGCCAGTACCGAGTCCGCTTTTTTGGGATCCTTGACCAGCCACAGCGTGGCAGTGTTGTTGCCGAAGGCGTTTTTCACCTTGAGGGGACCTTTCTCCAGATCAGCAAGGGTTGCAACCTTTACAAATTTCGGCTCAGCAGCCCTGGGACTGGCAGGGGCGCCCTGCGCAAGGGCCCGGTCGAAACGGCGCCGCGTCAAAGCAGGCAGCAGGCCCACTAGCGCGCCCAAGCCAAGCGCTATCCAGCGCAGAAAACCACGACGGTTGCTATACATGGCCACTAGATCCTCAAGACAAAGCGAAGCGTCAGCCAGGAACCTTCCCAAGGGGGTGCCAGCAGGCCACCTTCCAATTATGGCTTCAGCCAGCGCAAACCGCACTTTTGCAGGCTCTGCAAATCGCCGTGTGCGCGGCCCGCGGTTGTGTCCTGCCTTTGGGGAGGGCATGAGGTCGTTAACCAAAGCGCGAAATTGACATTCTCCCTGCCCTAAAGGACAGGGATTCTTTCTCAGACAGCAGGATGAATCCTGCCGGCTGAGCTACAAAGCGCTCCGCGCCGCCGTAGGCGAAAGAGCATGAGGTTTGAACCTCGGCCCTATGGGGGATGCCATAACCCCAACTACTGGGCCGGAGCCCAGATACGTTTGACTGCACGCTGCACTCTTCTTATGAATGGATGGAGCGACTGTTGCAGTCTAGCAAAAGCCGCCCTAAAGGGCGGGGCTTGTACCCAGTTTTCTTGGTCAACCTCTAGTGGCCTTTGGGATGCCCCCGAAGGTGTTGGCGGCGTTCCTCATATTCTGCGCGGGTGAGCAGGCCCTGCTTCCACTGGATCTCCAACTGCTGCTCGGGATCCCGGACTTCCCGACTTTTCGCACTGGTCCATTCCAGCTCGAGGAGATCCCGGTTGAAGCGGAAATCGAAGTCCTCATTGGTCATGGTGAGCAACCACAGGCCCTCCAGCAAGCAGAGAGCTCGCAGCCCATAGCTGAGGATCTGCAGGGGAAGAGAGGGAACCCACACCATCAGCCCCACCAGCAAGTACACCCACCCCCAGCGCTTGTGGCCCATGTAGAAGCGCTGCAATCCCGGGATCACCACCCCCAGCACTGCCAACCAACCGGCTGCCTCGCGAACCAGCCGCTGGCGTGGCGGTGGGGGCGCCTCTCGGCCCTCGGCCATGCTCTGCCCTACCTACACCTGCCACCAGGCTAGCGCAGTTTCCAAGTCCTTGGCAGAGGGAGAGAGAACCCAAGCTCCAAGCGCCTTCCGCCTATACTTGATGGGGGCAGATGGAAAGCAAAAAATGGCGGAGCGGGAGCTAGCGGTGGCGATCCTGGCAGCGGGCAAGGGCACCCGCATGCGGTCGCAATTGCCCAAGGTGCTGCACAAGCTGGGATCCTTGTCTTTGATCGAGCGGCTGCTGCGCACAGTGCTGGCTCTGGAGCCCCAGCGCTGTCTGGTGATCGTGGGCTACCAACAGGAGCAGGTGCGACAGACTCTGCGAGAGTATCCCGTCGAGTTTGTAGAGCAGGCCCAGCAGTTGGGCACCGGACATGCGGTGCAGCAGCTTTTGCCTGTTCTAGGCGACTTTCAGGGGGATCTGCTGGTGGTCAACGGGGATGTGCCTCTGTTGCGGGTGGAAACCCTGCAGGCCCTGCTAGAACGCCACCGCCAAGTCCAGCCGGATGTGACGTTGCTCTCGGCTCAGGTGGCGGATCCCTATGGCTATGGGCGGGTGTTTTGCGACGCCCAGCAGCGAATCCTGGAGCTGGTGGAAGAGCGCGACTGCACCCCGGCCCAGCGGCAAAATCGCCGCGTCAACAGTGGCGTCTACTGTTTCCATTGGCCGGCCCTGGCACGGGTGCTGCCGAGTTTAGGGCGGAACAACGCCCAGCAGGAGTACTATCTCACCGACGCAGTGAAACTGCTGGAGAAAGCCATCGCCCTGGACGCTGAGGATCCGCGGGAAATCGTCGGCATCAACGACCGCCGCCAGTTGGCCCAGGCCCACCAGATTCTTCAAGAGCGCCTCAAAGAGGCCTGGATGGAGGCGGGGGTAACTTTCGTGGATCCCGACAGCGTCAGCCTGGAAGAGACGGTGGAATTGGCCCCCGATGTGGTGATCGAGCCCCAAACCCATCTGCGAGGGCCGTGCCGCATTGGGCCGCGCACCCGTCTGGGGCCGGGCAGTTGGATTGAGTCCAGCACCATCGGCTCCGATTGCCACATCCTCTACTCGGTGGTCAGCCACAGCCAGATCGGCAACCACGTCTGGGTAGGGCCCTACGCCCACATCCGCCCCAACAGCTGCATTGGCGACGGCTGCCGCATCGGCAACTTTGTGGAAGTCAAAAACACCCAGATTGGATCCCACACCAATGCCGCCCACCTGGCGTATCTAGGCGACGCCAAGCTGGGATCCCAGGTCAACATCGGCGCCGGCACGGTTATTGCCAACTACGACGGCCAGCAGAAGCACTTCACGGAAATCGGCGATCGCAGCAAGACAGGGGCCAACTCGGTACTGGTGGCTCCCCTCAAGATAGGATCCGATGTCACCATCGCCGCCGGTTCCACCATCCCTGCCCGCTACCCTGTGCCCGACGACTGCCTGGTGATCGCCCGCGCTTACCCGGTGGTCAAGCCGGGCTGGCGACCAGGGATCTCCGCTGCTAGCCGCCCCCAGCCTCTACCCCCAGGATCCCTGCGCATCTACCCCTTGCGCCTCTTGCCCGGACAAGACCTGAAGCAGGAGCTGGAGCGCTTTGCCCGCCAACAACCCCTGCAGGCAGGCTTTGTTCTCAGCGCCGTTGGCAGCCTCCGCCAAGCCACCCTGCGCCTGGCCGACCAAACCGAGGATTGCCTGCTGGCCGAGCCCCTGGAGATCCTGTCCCTGAGCGGATCCCTCTGCCCGGACGGCGTCCATCTTCACCTTGCCGTTGCCAATGCCCAGGGCCGAACTTGGGGAGGGCACCTGCGCCCTGGCTGCCTCATCTACACCACCGCCGAAATTGTCCTCGCCGACAGCCTGGAGTATCGCTTCTCCCGCCAACTGGATCCAGCCACCGGCTACTTGGAGCTGCACATCGAAAAGGTGGCCAAGCAGCCGCTCCAGGCAGCGGAAGACACCTAAGCAGCGAGTATATTGGCTAACATAGCCTTAGGTCAGGACCACCCTGACTAGCCCTAGGGGTTGCTGGCACAAGCTGAGAAGGGGGGTATTCCCTATGCCCCGAGTGAGCACTGCCGAGGAGCTACTGGCAAGCTACGCTGCTGGCGAGCGCAACTTTCAAGAATCCAACCTGGTGGGCGTAGACTTGGTGCGCGCCATGCTGCAGGGGGCAAACCTGAGAGGGGCCAACCTCTCCTTTGGCAAGCTGAGTGGAATTAACTTGCAGGAAGCCGATTTGCGGGGAGCCGATCTCAGCTCCGCCAACCTCATAGGGGCAAACCTGCGCGGCGCCAACCTCTGGGAAGCCAACTTGATCGGCGCTGACCTTAGCTTTGCCGACCTGCGGGAGGCCAATCTCCATGGAGCCTACCTCTGGGAGGCCAAGCTAACCCGCGCCCAACTGCAGGGATCTGACCTGAGCGCAGCCAAGTTGGGGGGAGCGGTGCTGATTGGCGCTGACCTGAGCGGAGCCATCCTACCCGATGGCACAGTACAGCCCTGGTCTGCTCCCTCGGCAAACAAGGCAGAATAGAACCGGTGCAAGCGGCTTTCCTATGTTTTTGCTATTTAACCTGCTCTTGACTCTGCTGCTGGCTTTGGGAGTGGCAGTCCTAGCTGGCCAAAACCCGACCTTGCGGACAGTGCAGTTTCTGCTGTGGCGCTCGGTGGAGCTGCCCTTGGGATTGCTCATCGCCGCCGCCATTGGCCTAGGCCTGCTGACCGTGGGGCTGGGCTCTTTTCTCTGGCCTGAACGCAGTTTTTCCCTTGTCGCCCGCCAGTTGCAGGAACGGCTGCAGCAACTGGAAACGCAGGAGCAGCCGCCTGCCTAGGGCGTCCCGCTGCTGGAATGGCCCGCACCTCCAAGAGAGGACGTAAGCTGAGAGAGTGTTCTCAGCAGTGCCTAGCCGAGGTGACAGCCATGCCTCATTCAGATCCGCGCGCCCTGCGCAAAGCCCTGCGCAGCTCCAGCACCTACTTTGCTAAAGGATTCGAAGAGTACAAGGATCAGGCCCAACGAGAGCTGCAGACTACTTACAAAAGCCGCCTAGTGGAGCAGATTCGCGCCCAGTCTTACCGCTATCAGCGGGGGGATATCACCATCCATCTAGCCAAAGCGTTTGGCTTTTGCTGGGGAGTGGAGCGGGCGCTAGAGTATGCCTACGAAGCTCGGCACCGCTTTCCCGATCGCCAAATCTGGATCACCAACGAGATCATCCACAACCCCCTGGTCAACCGGCACTTGCAGGAGATGGGGATCCGCTTCGTGGAGAAAGGCCCAGACGGCAAGAAAGACTTTTCCCAAATCCGGCCGGAAGATGTGGTCATTTGGCCCGCCTTTGGGGCAAGTGTCTCGGAAATGGAGTTTTTCCGCTCCCAGGGCAACGAGATTGTCGATACCACCTGTCCTTGGGTGTCTCGCGTTTGGAACCAGGTGGACAAGCACCGGGCTGCCCAGTTTACCTCCATCATCCACGGCAAGTACGACCACGAAGAGACCGTGGCCACCAGCTCCTTTGCCGAAAAATATCTGGTGGTGCTGAACCTAGAAGAAGCCGAATGGGTTGCCCGCTACATCTTAGAAGGCGGGGACCCAGAAGAATTTCGGCGGCGCTTTGGCAAGGCTACCTCCCCCAACTTTGATCCGGATCGGGATCTGGAGCGGATTGGCATCGCCAACCAGACGACGATGCTCGAGGAGGAAACCCGTGCCATAGCCAAGCTGTTTGAGATCACGATGCTGCGCAAGTATGGCCCCCAGGAGCTGGACAAGCACTTCATGAGCTTCAACACCATCTGCAACGCCACCCAAGAGCGGCAGGACGCCATGTTTGAGCTGCTGGAGCGGCCTTTGGATGTCGTGGTGGTTATTGGCGGGTTCAATTCCTCCAATACGACCCACCTGCAGGAAATTGCCCTCTCGAAAGGGCTGCCCTCTTATCACATTGACGGCCCCGACTGCATCCAACCGCCCAACCGCATCCGCCACAAGCCCCTCCACCAAGACCCAATCGTTACAGAAGGGTGGCTGCCCGACGGGCCAGTGCAGATTGGTATTACCTCCGGTGCCTCTACCCCCGACCGCGTTGTGGAGGAGGTGATCCTGCGCATCTTTGCCCTGCGCGAACAGCCGCAGACCCCTCCGCAGGGATCCCTTCCCCTTGGCTTCTAGAAGGCGTGCTCACCACTCTTTTTCAGGTCTACCTCCCCCTGCTAGGCTGGACGCTGCTGGGGTTTGCCCTTCAGAAAGGGCTCCCCTGGCGCCATTGGCTAAATCCCCAAGCGCTGGGCCGCTTCATGTTTTGGGTGGGGGTTCCCCTGGGCACCCTTGGGTTTATGCAGACGGCGGACCTCTCTGGCCAGCTCTGGGCGGCCCCTTTGGTCTGCTGGCTGGCCACAGGGCTAGGGTATGCCCTGGCCAGTGCCTGGCTGCAGTGGCAGCACCACACCTGGCAGGGGAAGAAAGAGTGGGATCCCTGGCTTTGGAGCAGAGCCCGGCAAGGCAGCTTTTACCTAACAGCCACCCTGGGAAATACGGGTTATTTGGGCTACCCCATCTGCTTGGCAGTGGGCGGGAGCGCCTACTTTGGCTGGGCTTTGTTTTACGACCTGTTGGGCACCCTCTTTACTGCCTACGGTCTGGGAGTCTGGGTTGCCAGCCGCTACAGCGCTTCCTTCACCCCTCCCTGGCAAGCCACGCTCCGCGTCCTAAGCAGTCCCACTCTCTGGTCTTTCTTTGTCGGCCTGGCAATGGCTCGCCACCCTCTGCCAGAATGGCTAGCCCAAGGGCTCACTGCCTTTGCCTGGAGCACGATTCCCCTGAGCTTAATCCTTTTGGGCATACGGCTAGCCCAGGTGCCGCACTGGGGATCCCTTCGCCCCGCCGCCGTGGCCCTCTTCATCAAACTTGTTGCCGTTCCCCTTTTGGTGGGCTTGGGGTTAGCCTTGACTCCCTATCCTCCTTTGGCCAAGCTGGTGCTGGTCTTGCAGACGGGTATGCCCCCTGCCGTTGCCACCCTGGTGCTTGCGGAAGAATACGACTTGGATCGCGAGCTAACGGCAACAGCCCTAGCCGTAGGCTACGTGGCAGCCTTGCTGACTTTGCCGTTCTGGTTGCTGCTGTGGGGATCCTAGTAGGCCAAGTGAGACAGAGCCTGCTCCAGGTAACGATGCACTAGGCGATCCAACTCAGCCTCCTCCTTGGGCAACTCCTGCCCCTCCAGCCATCCCTGGAAGCCTGAGCTTTCCACGATGGCCTGCCGCAACGACTTCCAAACTGCTTGCAGGTGCGGTGCTGGATTGGGGCTGAGAGCAGGACTGGTCATGATCCCCGCCAAACAAGGTTAGCGCTAATCCTAGGATAGCCCAGATCCGGCTTGGCTTTGGTTAAACAATTGGCTGGGCTGCTGGATGCGCAGAGTTGGCCCCAAGGCATTGAGAAGGGCAACGCCGTAGCTGCGGGCAATGATGCGGCTATCCAGAATCGCCACCCAGCGTTGGGGCAAGCCAGTAGCCTCAGCTACTTCGGATCCCTGCCGCAAGGGAGCGACGGCTCGCTGCAGTTGACTGGCTGCCACCGGCAAAAGGTATTGGCGAAACCAGTCCTGCCGACTGCGCTGCAGATACTGCACTCGCGCGGCCACCCTGGGATCTTCCATCGAGGGAAACGGCAGGGTGGCAATGGCCAGCAGCTCCGGGCAAGGTAGGCTAGCCTTGTGCTGCAGCCAGTAGGACCAGTCGCAGACCAAGATGCCCTTTTCTCCTCGAAAGGGGCTATTCACCCGTACCCGCGAGCCAAACTCAGCGGCCAAAGCAGCTCCGACCTGCACCTGGAGGGGTTGATCCGAAACCAGCACCACCACAAAGCCCTGCGCCTTTGCAATCAGGCTCTTTAGCTCCTGCAGCAAGTGTTCCCGGAACAGAGGACTGTTGGGCAAGGGCAGCCACGGCAAATAGAGAGCCAAACTGGGCAGGGGCTCCCCCCCGGAGCGGATCCATTCTTCGCCTGAGCTAAAGCGTAGGGGCGTCAAATCCGGTAAGCCTAAGCGCCAGCGATAGCTTTCTGCCTGCCGATCCAAATCCAGCGCCTCGCCGATAATTACCACGGGTTGGGTAGCCCAGATGGGCGCTAGCCATTCGTGCAAAGCCACCGGGCTGTGGTAAAGCGTGAGGCGGCCGGTCTCGCGATTGGTTTCCGCCCACCAGACCCAGCGGGAAGCGGGATCCCCTTCGGCCCCAAGCCGCCGGCGGAGCTGATCCCAAGGATCCGGCAGCCAGCCGCGGTAGCCGGCCACCAGGGACAGCGCTACTTCCAGGTGAACCTGTTCGTCTGCCTGAACTAAGCAGCGGGAAAGGGGCCGTCGCAAAAGCTGTAGAGCCAACTGAACCTGGGCCTGGGAGATTCGCTCAGCCTCAGCAGGAAAGATCTGCCGCAGTTGCTGCCAGTGGTTGGCTTCGATGGTTAGGGTCAGCGCTTGGTAGGCCCACTCCTCCAGGTCTTCGGCGCCGTCCAAGATCAACGGGATCCCGGTTGGCATCTCTGCTCCCCTCAAGCGCGCCTGCAGCCAATCCAGGGGATCGACCAACAGCAGCCCCTGAAAGTCGGCATCTGGCCAGCGATCCTTTTGCAAAACCGGTTTGTGCAACTGCAAAGTCTGCTGCAGCCAGGGGATCTCCTCCCCCAGAATTTGCGCCTGCACAGGCACCGGGGCACACAGCAAGGTACCATGGGGCCACATCAAAGCCGGCAGCAGATAGCTGAGGCGGTGCTGACCCCCGCTCGGCACCTGGATCAAGGTGCTGCGCCCCAGCCGCAATCCCCGGGCCACCATGCGGGCCATCGTCAACTGATGGGGCCACCCGGCATCGGGAAGCTGCCGCAAGAGCTGGCGCAACTGTTGGTGGACTTCAACCTCGATCACAGGGATCCGCCACAGACGCTCAGGTGAACTAGCCTATTCTAAGGTAGGGAAGAAAACCAAACGACACCTCTGGGGTGAGCGATGTCGGGTGTTTCTGAGGTTCCCACGCCCTCGTCCCTGCTTGGAGCCGCCCAGGCGGGATCCCTGCTTTTGGATCGCTCTGGGTGGGGCCGCTTGCGGATACAGGGATCCGCCGCCCTGGATTACTTGCACAGCCAGAGCACTCAGGATCTCAAGGCTCTTAAACCTGGCCAGGGGGCAGATACCGTGTTTGTTACCCCCACAGCAGGGATCATAGACCTGGCGACGGTCTACGTGGAAGAGGAGGCCTGCTGGATTTGGACTTCGCCGCAGCGACGTCGCCTCTTACTGCAGAGCTTGGGACGCCTGTTGCCCTTCGTGCGCGGGGCCCAAATAGCTGATGCAACCGACCAGACTTTTGCCTTTGGGTTAATTGGCCCGCAGAGCCAGCGCCTCCTCGAGAAGGTGGTGACCTCAGAAGGGATCCCGACAAAGCTATACGAGCACCGCCAGGTGGAGATTCAAGGGATCCCTGTCCATTTGGCTTGTGGCAGCGGCCTTGCCCAGCCGGGATTTACCCTCTGGGGGGCCAGCGAACACAAAGCCGCCCTTGCTAGCTGCCTGCAGCAAGCTGGAGCGGAGCTGGCCTCAGCCGAACTTTGGGAAGCCCTGCGCCTGGAGGCCGGTCGCCCTGCTGCTGACCACGAGCTGACCCCCGACTACAACCCTCTGGAAGCCGGCCTATGGCACGCCGTTTCCCTCTCCAAGGGGTGCTACATTGGCCAGGAAGTCTTGGCCAAGCAGGTAACCTATAGGCGCATTCGCCAAACCCTCTGGGGGATCCGCCTCCAGGGCGAGGCCCAGCCTGGTGCCGAGATTGTGCGCCAAGGGGAAAAGATCGGTGTGCTAACCAGCGCTGGCTCCACCTCCCAAGGCTACTGGGGCTTGGGCTATGTGCGCACCAAATTCGCGCCCGCCGAAGGATGGGAGGTGGAGGTTGGTTCAACAACCGGCCTCCTCACCCGCCCGCCCTTTTTAAGCTTTCCTCCCGTTGTTTGAGCTAGAGATCGAAATGGCGGCGAAAGCGGGGATCCCACCTGTCCTTTTTGCGCTGATTACAGAGTTTGCACAGCGTTTGCAAGTTGCTGATGTCGTTGCTGCCGCCCTGGGCAAGGGGAATGATGTGATCGACCTGAAGCTGCACCTCTGGAGGCGACTTGCCGCAACTGCGACAGCGGAAGCCATCCCTTTGGAAGACGTACTCCCGCACAGCTGGCGGGATGAGGATGCGCTGGTTCCTTTTCGTTTCCCTCATAGCGGGTCAAATCTAAGTAGCTCGCAAGTCGTCTAGTGGAGAGGTGGCGGCGTCAATGGGAAGGCGATCATGATCTAAGGTTTCGGAAGCCGAAGTTTGATCTCCAGGAACAAACTCTAGACAAATTTTGATCGATACTTGTCCAGAAATCCATGCTCGACCAGGTTGCATTATTCGAGAGTTAGTTCCTCTTATTAAGCTCATTATATCGGTACTAATCTTCTTAGAATCAAGGTGCCTGTTTATTGCATCTCTGTAGGAGACAAGAAAAGATACAATTGCTTCATGTAGAGTACTCGGGAGATAAACTTGCTTGCCGACTTGAACCACAGTTTGCGTATCGGTAGATTTGAGAAGCATTGGCTCAGCCATGGTAGAAACTCCACTCCAACTAGTTCATTTTAGGAGTCTACGTCTCCCCGAATGTCATCCAAAGGGGATCCACCAGTTCCCAATTCTGGCTGTTCCGACTCAAACTCAACCACCAGCCTTAGCCTAACTCTGCCGCGAGTCCACGGTGAGCCGGAGCGCAAAAGTATGGCACGAGTTCCTTCAGCGTTAATTATTTCGCTCAAGTTAACCTGTGGAACTGAGATTCCTCTGTCGCTAAGTTTGTTATATAAGCTGGGTATGAAGCTATTGCGAGCAACGTCCGAGCATATTCGAGCAAACTCCTGCAAGTAGATCAGTCGTTCTCCTATGTCGATGACAGTATTTTGGGAAGTATCTAGCTCAACAAAGCGCTCCTGAGGCTGATCATTACTTAACACTTGCCTAACCTCCCCTGCGTCTTGCTAGTCTGGGCTACCCCTCACTTTCCCGCAGGTCATCCAGAGGGGATCCACCCTGGCTCTCTGAGCCTCCATCATCCGGCTCAAAGTCTACCTCCACAGCTAGCCGCAGCCTTACTCTACCGGCTTGCCAACCCTTACTGCCTGGCAGCAAGAGATGACAATTAATCCCTTCACCAAACCAGTCAGCTTCTTCCAGCTTAGCTCTTCTTTTTTGGTTAGGGCTTCTTGGGCCGCTCCCACCAAGCCAGCAACCCTAAAAGTTTCTCGCCTGGAGACAATCCCTTTTGGGTACTGACCTAAAGGTATCGACCTAAACCCCATACTTCCAGCCGGGGATCCAAAAACAGGCCTCTCTATCTCAGGTCATCAAGTTAGATCGTCAAGGATACCATCTAACTCTGCAAAGCTCTCCGCTGAAGATGCAGTGCTTGCAGGAGCAGACACTTGATCTGTGTTTCTCTCGCTTGAGCTTTCCGAAATCTCAGTCGACTCTACAGTGGCAGAGGAATCAGGGAGAAGAATCAAGGGCAGCATCTCACGATTGAGGCCCAAAGCTTGCATGCAGAGGTTAATCCCAGAGGCAGCTCGGTTGTATTTGTCTATGTTTGCCTCCAATTCTTGCAGACGCTGCTGGTTAAGGGCAATTTTTTCTTCGGCCTCTTTTCTCAAAGTTGCCTCCATAAACTGCTTCGCCTCAGGGTACTTTTGCAAAATCTCATCAGCTATCTGCCTAGCAACCGGCAACAGCTGAGTCTTGAGAGTGTTGTTGGTTTCCTGACGGAAGTTAGAGCGTATTGTCTGGCCAACTTTTGGCTCAAAGTCAAGCTTGAGTAACTGCCGGATCCCAGGCTCAGCGTCTCGAATAGCAGAAATGTCGTAGGATTGGGCAGTTTGCTTCAAAACTTCGCGAAACTGGTAAATCGAGAAAGTACCCTCATCATAGAAGCGAGGACTCTCTCTCAAGTACCGGTCACACTCTTTTCGAGCACCGCTGACCAGGGAGGTGCAAACTTTGTCCTTAACCTCTAGGAGCTTCTTCTCTATTTCCCCATCATACCCGAGCAGACGGAGTAGCTGCTTGTAGTAATCTGAGCTACGCACTCGATCGATAAGCCGGCGGAAAGAGTTCTCCACAACTGTAATGGCGGATTCAACTAGTATATCCTCTAGGTGGTTCGAGAGATAGTAGAAGGCCTCAACCAAGACAGCTAGAAATGGGGCTGTGGAGTTACGCTGATGAATACGAACAGCTTGGCTATAGGTGCCATCCACGGAGAAGGTGTCTAGAAGTTCATCCAGCCTACGCACCATCTTGGCTTGCAACTTGCGAAAATCAGATTCAAAGTCTTTATCCATGCCGTTAATAATTTCGTTAACCATAGTTTCAATGTGGTCATAAAAGTCTTTTCCTATCTTGTTTAGCTGCTGGTTGATAAGCGTTAGCTCATACTCAATCATGCCACTGACTTCCCTAGGCTGACTGTCTAATTCCCTGTAGAGATCAAGATAAGACTTTCTAAGCTCAACACAAAGGGGCCGCAAGTCATTAGCAAGGTCTAGAAACAACTGCGGACGCTTTTCTTCTGTTAGATAACGAGTAATCCCACTACGAAACTCTTCTATGCCGCTATCCTCGATCATGTAATCAACCAAAGGCATGCCCCACTCGCTGAGGATTCGGACATAGTTATCTATAGGCGTTTCGTAGCCATGCACTAGAGGGCGAAAGGGAGTGCCAATCAGTCTTCCCGAGCTACAGTACTTGACAAACTCCATGACAAACTGAGGAGTCTGTTCCTTACTGCCCAGTTCCCTTATACTTTCTGAGAAGATCGTGTCTAAGCCAAATCTGTTCCCTCGGCTGGTTCCCTTGATCTGTGAGCAGTAGAAGCCAAGCAGGGCACTTGTCTTGAATATACGGGCTCCACGGAATTGCTGATCAATAATGATTTCTAGTCGCTGCCTTAGCTGCGGGTTGTACCAGGTTTCATCAATGCGGTTAAACACATAAAAAACTCGGTCTCGAATGCTGCTATTACTCTGGATGCGCTCAATAAGTTCTGTTTCCTCCTTAGTTAGCTCGCCAGTTGAGGCGCATTTGAGGACACAGACAACTGCGGAAGTATCCGGGTGAGCAATTTTTTGATATGTACGTTCAGCGTCTGCTCTAACTGGTGCATCAATACCAGGAGTATCGACGATAACATTTCCGTCCTTTAGTAGAGGATGATGACAGTAGTACTCGATCTTCCGCAAAACCGCACTGTTGGCACCTCGACGGGCAAAACTTGCAGCTTCTTTTAGGTTGCCTAAGTTAAGCTGCTCCATAGAGAATACTCCGTTTTCAGTTGGGTAGATCCTGACACGGTTTTGCTGAAAACCTTCAATCAACAAGCGCAGCGCATCTGCCTGCTTTGCCCGCTCTGACTTGCTCTTGCCACCTTCTTGTTGAACAATGGCCTCAGCTTGCTCCTTGAGGCGACTGAGTGTAGCCTCCTCTAAGCCGTTGCCACTAGGGAGCGCTAAGCCTAGGCGACCGCAAAAAGCAGCCATTTGTTCCTGCACCTGCTGCTCGCTGAGGAAGGTCAGCACTACTCTTTCGGCATCAGGTTCTGCATAGGAGATGTAGCACTCGGTTCCTGTGGCGTGTCCTTCAGCGCTGTAGAGAAGCTCCCTTTCCAGTAAGGCATTGATTAACATCGATTTGCCAGCACTGAAGGCACCAGCAAACACAATCTCAAAGGTTGGAGAAATTGCTTTGCTCAGTGAAGCCTGAACCCGCTTTGTGTCTTGCTTACTTGAAAGCGTGGGATCCTGCTGCCAGAGGTTGAGAATGGCTTCAACTTGTTCTCTTAAGTTCTCACACTGGGGTGGGAGCTGCATGGTCATAGCGGGAACCTCCGAAAAGCTGGGAAGATTATAACCCGCTAGGCCTTGAGGTGAAGGCTTTCACGCTACTTTTTTCCGGTGAGACACTCACCCCACGCTCGACGGCTGACGGAGGCGTTCTTGCAGTGCGGGACCTAGCCTGCTACGGCAAAAAGCTCACTCCACTCCCGCCTGGGAACACCAGGCTTAGCGATGATCTCGAAGATGCGGTCTTTCGCCGCCGGCTGAAATAAGCTTTCAACAGCCACTTGGGCTACTTTGGTGCGAGGAATGCTGCCCTCAAATAGAGTGTCTGGTGGAGAGAGGACAATGCCATCCTCGTTGTCTTGGTTCTTCAGGCCCCCTGGCCGAATGATGGTGTAGGTGAGGCCGCTTTTTTGCAAGTACTCTTCGGCTTGCTTTTTCCACACCAAAATTAGCCAAAACAAATTGAGGGGGTGGAACAGCCGAGAAACACACAGGGAGGAAATTAAAACAAAGTGCTGGATCCCTTTGGCTTTGGCTACATCCACTAAGTTTTTGGTGCCCACATAGTCCACTCGGTAGGGCTGCAAGGGATCCCAACTGGGCCTGGCTCCCGTAGCACAGAGCACCACCGTGCATCCCTCCATACCAGCCTCCAGCGTGGTCGGATCCAGCACGTCTCCCACCACCACTTCCGCTTTGGGGGGCAGAACCTGAGCGGCCAACTCGCGGCTGCGCACCAACGCCCGTACCGGGATGCCGCGATCCACTAGCTCTTTGACAATACGCCGCCCCGTTTCTCCCGTAGCCCCTGCAACAAAAGCTTTCATCCTTTCCCTGCCAAGCTGCTCTGATTGCCCGTAGCTGCCCAACTTCTGGGCTAGCCTTGCTAACTATCTTCTCAAAATTTGCCTAGACCGGGATGACAGAAGCAGTTAAGCCTCAGGCCTGGCATGAAAAAGTGCTGAAAACTTTGAAGGCAACTTGTTTTGCAGTTTCACCGCAGGGGCTTGGCTACATCCCCAACCCTAAAGCCCGAGCCGCTGAGGATGCGGCCAACGCTGGAGCTTGTGTCCACCTCTGTCAGTTGAATCTGCCCGGCTGGCTCGGTCAATTTACGCAAGACTGCTCCTGTGGCCGGATCCTTAACCTCGCGGACAACCCGCTCCACAGAAAGGATCAATCCCACGCGGTAGCCGTCGCGGCTGCCCTTGTTCAAAATCACCTGGTTGCCGTAGACATCGGCCACTAGGGCATCAACCGTTGGCAAAGAGCGGGGCTGGGCCGCTAAGCGTTCGGCAAAGCCGGCCAGCTGCTGGGCAATTTGCTCCACCGCCTGTTGGCTTGCTAAAACCAGCAGCTTCTCTTCATTGCTGGTAGCAGATCCGCCGCCAAAGCCGGCCACTGCAACCGTGCTATCCGACTGGCTAGCGTTGCCTTTGCCCTCAACCACGGCTAAGATCTCGGCAGTGCTGGTGCTCACCAGGCGGGCGTTGAGCTGCACGTTGGCATCGACGTCCACCGACTCAACCCCCACTGCTAGCGGAAAGTTGCCAAAAGGGGTTAGAACCGGTGCCCCCCCTCCAGAACGACGCACTGCTACATCAAACTGGGTTACACTGCCGAGGATCACGGCATCGACTCCTAGGATGCGGCCCACCTGAGCAGCAGTGTTGGCGTCCAGTAGCCCAGATCGACCCAGGTTCTGCTCGGCCAAGACTGCATCTAGCCGCGAGCGCTCGATGACGGAAAAAGTGCCATCTCTCACCAGCCGATCCACCAGCAGATCGCTCACCCCACGGGCAGCCTCACCCAGGCTATAGAGAGAGCTGTAGGAATTGCTGAGGCTGCTGAAATCAAAATCCAAAACCGCAACGCGAGGGCGAGCGGTGGGCTGCGGCGCTTGCCCAACCTGGCTGGGAGCAGAGAAATTGCAGCGAATATCTTGAGGAAATTGCTGGCAGAGAGAGGGGCTAGCAGATTGGGCGGCCGCTGGGATCCCCGTCCAACCTAAGCTGACCAGAGGGATCCCAAACAGCAAGATGGAAAAGAGGCTGTGCATGGTTGATCGATCTCCTAGAGGAGAGTGGCCGCAGTTGATTCTCAGCTTGCACCCAAAGGCGTCTCCGGGCAGTGGCCGACGTCGCCTGGCCGCCTGTTTTCAGAATACCGATTCAAGGCTGTTGGCAAAAGGGATTGAGAAGGTTTGCGTAGAAGAGTTGACAGATCTCAACAGCTAAGATTGGGCGGAGGTGCTCGCCCTTGGGGAGTTGGCGGAAAAAGCTTGACCCGCTTCATTGAGCCGGGTTCAGATTGGGATCGAGGGTGCAAACCCAGTGGTAGCCTAGTAAAGCTGTGTTTTTGTACAAGCTATGCCTGTTCCTAAGAAGAAAACCTCCAAGGCCCGCAGTCGCAGGCGGTATGCTGTTTGGCTAGCCAAAGCCAAGATCCACGCCCAGCGAGCGATGACCATTGGGCGCGCCATTCTCAGCGGTCGCAACACCAGTTTCTACTACCCCAAAGCCAAGTCTGAAGAGGAGGAGGGAGAAGAATAGAGGCTGGCAGGGGGGATCCCCATAGCTCAAAGAGTGGTTTACATTAAGGTCAAGCTCTCCTAGGAGCCATTCTGTTGCCCCTAGTCTTGCCCAGCAACTTGCATGCGCTCGTTGAGCTCTCTGACCTACTACCAGCGGCTGGGCCTGTCCCCAGGAGCCTCTCCTGAAGCAATTCGGCGGGCCTACCGGCAGTTGAGCAAGCGCTACCACCCTGACACCTCTCCTCTGGCGCCGGAGGTGGCGCTTCGCTGCTTCCAAGAGTTGCAGGAAGCCTACCTTGTTCTCAGCAACCCTGCCAAGCGGGCTATCTACGACGCAAGCCTCCAGGCAATGAGGGCCAAGGCGGGATCGCTCGAGCAAAGAGGCTCGCGGGAGGCAGAGGCCCTTGAGCTGCCCATGGAAACCCGACCGCTTTCTGCTGGTGAGCTCTGTGCCCTGCTGCTGATGGCTGCTACTTTTGTGCTCTGCCTAGTATTGGCAGGCGTTTTGGCTTGGCTGCGGGAGGGGAGAGTGGGCTAACTGAGCTGCCCAGCCGCGGGAGGCCAGGGAATGCTGGGCATCTAAAGTGCTTGAATAGAGTAGCGGGGGTAGCTTTTGCCATCTCGCCATGCCTTTGCCGCCTGAAACCACACCTCTGTACAATCACTCGCTCCCCTCGATCGAACAGTGGCTGGAGGAACAGGGTTGTACTCGAGATCCCCAGGATGTGGAGCAGTGGTTTTGCGAGCGACCTGGCTGGAAAGCTTGCCTGCGCTTGGAAGAAACTAGCATTTGGGTGCGCTACACCTACCCCAACGGCAACACCAAGACTTTGTCTTTCCCCTACTCCCTCAGCCGCAAGGATGTAGAACGGGCCATTTTCGAGGAGTAAGTGGCCATGCGCATTCTGCAACTGCCTGCCCTGCGCGACAATTACATCTACCTCCTCTACGATCCCGAAACGGCAACGGCAGCGGTGGTGGATCCGGCAGTGGCCGAGCCGGTGCTGGATAAGCTGGCTGAGCTGGGGGCGGAGTTGGTAGCTATCTTCAACACCCACCACCACCACGACCATGTGGGGGGGAACCGACAGCTCTTGGAGCGCTATCCTCGTGCGGCTGTCTACGGCAGCCAGGCGGATCGGGGACGGATCCCTGGCCAGACGGTGGAGCTCAGGGCAGGAGAGACAGTGGAGTTTGCGGGCCGGCAGGCGACGGTGCTGTTTGTGCCCGGTCATACCCGGGGACATGTCGCCTACTACTTCCCTGAGAGCGGGGATCTCTTCTGTGGCGATACCCTGTTTGCGGGGGGATGCGGGCGACTCTTTGAGGGCACTCCAGAGCAGATGGTGGGATCCCTGGATCAGCTACGGCAGTTGCCGGAAGCCACGCGGGTGTGGTGTGCCCACGAATACACCTTGAACAATCTCAGATTTGCCCTGACGGTGGACGGGGACAACCCTGACCTGCAGGCGCGCTATCAGCAGGTGGCGGCCCTGCGCCAGGCGGGATCCCCAACTGTGCCCAGCACCATCGGCGAAGAGCGCCGCACCAACCCCTTCCTGCGCTGGGATCAGCCGGCTTTGCAAGCGGCCACCGGAGTTCTAGATCCGGTGCAGGTTTTTGCTCGGCTGCGAGGCATGAAGGATCAGTTCTAGGGCGTGCCGAACGCGAACGGGGCCAAGCTGTGCTCGGGATCCTTTCTGACTGGCCAGCGCCACCTACCTTTCTGCAAGAGGAATGCCCCTCAATGGAGAGGGGAGACGTCACGCCCTAGGCTGGGAGTGTCTATGACCTTCCCCATTTCGCCTTTGATCCGCTTCTCGGTGCAAGCCCTGTACTGGGCACTAGTCTTGCCCCTACCTCTTCTGCTGGCCCGCCAAGGCACGCCTCTAGCGCAGGGAGCTCTGCTGGCAGCCCTGCTGCTGGGCTGGGGGCTACTCCTGGGATCCCTGAGCCAACAGATCCAGGTGGACGCGGTGGGCATGCGGGCCACCTACCCCGCCTGGGTGCCGCCCTTTGTGCGGCAGGAGTGGCAGATCCGCTGGGCAGAGGTCGAGCACCTTGAACCCCGCTCCACTAGCCAAGGAGGTCTGGTGTACTACCTGGTCAGCCGAGGTGGGGATCGCGTCCTTTTGCCCATGCGGGTGAGCCGCTTCCGGGAACTGGTAGCGCTGGTGCAGCGCCATACGGGACTGGAAATCGACGGGCTGCGCCCCTATGTCCAGCCTTGGATGTACGCCCTGTTGGTCGGCTTTGCCCTGCTGCTACTGCTTTGGGATGGGATCATCGCCTTCTGGATTTGGACGGCACCTAGCTAGCTCCAGCGGGGCAAGTAGCAGGAAAAATCCTGTTTTTTAACAAACCGAAAGGGGCCCGAAAGGGATCCCCAGACCACTTGATCCGTTTCGGGGTCACGGCCCTGATCCAGGCTGTGGAAGTAGTCGGCTCCAATCTCGAACTCGCTGTACAGGTAGGTGGTTCTGCCTTTGCGCTCGACAATACAGCCTTTGCCTGGCACGCTGCGGCCCCGGTAGCAGGATCCCGTCCATTCCACCTGAATCACACAGCCGGGCAAGAGTTCCAGCTCTGCCGCCGTCAGGTTGGCCAGTTTTCCCGGATCTCGGCCAGCACATTTGTAGAGCTCAGGGGATCCCAAGGCGTAGTTTTGGATGCGGATCCCCTCCGGCGTCTCGAAAAGGTGGATGACCCGCTGGCGGTAGGGCTGGTCGGGGTAGATGTCATACAGTTGCTCCACGTAAAACCCTATCCCCTGAAACACCGACCACGGCAGAGGGCACTGGTAGACGTGAATGTTGGCAAACCAGACCGGCTCAGCCATGGCCTGCTGCTGATTGTTGAAGTGGCCGGCCATCCACGTAGCTAGTTGTGCCAGTTGCGGCGAAACCGACATAGCGCAAGCCAAAGTCCTAGTCGTGCAAGGGCAAACTCATTATCCAAGACCCTGGCCCTGGCTGCCAAAGCAAGCCTTTGGGGCTTCAAGCTAGAGTGGAAGAACCCAACTTTTGGGATCTGTTGCCCACTGGCCTATGTCCGCCCCACCGCTTCCCTTGCTTGGGCAATCCCTAGCTGCCTTGAAAGACTGGGCAGTTGCCCAGGGGCAGCCGGCCTACCGCGGGCAACAGCTGCACACTTGGCTCTACCAAAAAGGGATCCGCTCCCTACAGGAGGTGACGGTTTTCCCCAAGGCCTGGCGCGAGGCGCTGGGGGATTACCCAGTGGGGCGCTCCCAGGTGGTGCAGCGGACGGAGACCCGCGACGGCACAGTTAAGTTGCTGCTGCAGCTAGCGGATGGGGAGTTGATCGAGACGGTGGGGATCCCGACCGCCAAACGGCTGACCGTCTGCGTCTCCTCCCAGGTGGGCTGCCCCATGGCCTGCGACTTCTGCGCCACCGGCAAGATGGGCTACCGGCGCAACCTCAAGCTGCACGAAATCCTGGATCAGGTGTTAACGGTGCAGGAAGACTTTGGCCGCCGCGTCAGCCACGTGGTTTTCATGGGCATGGGGGAGCCCCTGCTCAACCGCGACACCGTGGTGCAGGCCATTCGCAGCCTCAATCAGGATATTGGCATTGGCCAGCGGCACATCACCCTCTCGACAGTGGGCGTGCCCCGGCAGATCCCCTGGCTGGCCCAGCAAAAGCTGCAGATTACCTTGGCCGTCAGCCTGCATGCCCCCAACCAGGAGCTGCGGCAACAGCTGATCCCTTCCGCAGCCCACTATCCCCTGGAGGCTTTGATCCAGGACTGCCGCGACTACATGCTGAGCACGGGGCGGCGGGTTAGCTTTGAGTATACGCTCATAGCTGGGATCAACGACCTGCCCATCCATGCCCGTCAATTGGCCCACCTGCTGCGCCAGGCCAGCCAGTCGGGGGCACGCCTACACGTCAACCTGATCCCGTACAACCCCATCGCCGAGGCCAACTATCAGCGCCCTCACCCAGCGCGGGTGGCGGAGTTCGTCCGCCTGCTAGAGGAACACCACGTCCAGGCCAGCGTGCGCCAGACCCGTGGCCTAGATGGCAACGCTGCTTGCGGTCAGCTGCGGGGATCCTTCTTGCGCGCTTCCAGCTTGCCTGCCCCTGAGCCGGCCTTTGGCCGTTCCTAGGCGGCGCCCGCAGGTTCAAGGCTTTTTGCAGTTGCTGCCGGCGGGGCAGAAGGTAGCCAGACGCGGAAATGGGTCCATCCCTCTGCGCTGCTGACGGAGATTTGCCCCCCCATGTGCTCTACCAGTTGCTTGACCAAAGCCAACCCCAACCCGGTGCCGCCGTGCTCCCAGCGATCCGCCTTCGGGATCCGATAGAACTTTTCAAAGATGCGGGGCAGCTCCGCCTCTGGGATCTCGCTGCTGTTGCTACAGACAAAGAGGACCCCTTCTCCTTCTGGAGTTACCTGCAGGCGGATGGATCCCTCAGGGGCGGTTACTTGACGGCGTTGTGCAGCAGCTCGCGCAGGATGCGGCCTAGAGCCTTGGGATCTGCCCTAAGAGGGGGGCTCCCTCTTCTAGGTGCAGCTGCAAGTTCTGCTTTTTGCCCTGGACTAGAGGCTGGGCTGTCGCCACCAGATCCCGCAAATAGTGCGGCAGGAAGATCTCTTCCGGCTGGAGCAGATACTTCTCGGCTGAAAGCCGCTGCATGTCCAGCAGGTCGTTGATGAGATCAATTTGTCGGTTGCATTCTTTGAGAGCGATAGCGAAATAGTGCTGCTGTTTCTTAGGGTTATCGCAGGCTATTTGCAGCATCTGCAGGGCCATGCGCACGTTGGTCATGGGGGTGCGTAGCTCGTGGGAGACGGTACTCAAGAAATCATCCTTGAGCAGGTTGAGCCGCTCCAATTCCTTCACTTGGGCCCGGGTCTCCTCGTACAGACGGGCCTGGCGCAGGGCCAGGGCGCACAGGTTGACCACCTGATAGGCCAGTTGTCTCTCGGCTTCGGAAAACTCCTGCTGCCGCTCCAACAGCAAGAGCCCCAGCCGCTCTTGGTGGTTTCGAAGGGAGCAAGCCAAGAGGTGTACCCAGCGCCCGCCTCTTTGAGAACACCAGTGGACTTCCCAGGGCAAGGCATGGGAGTGCAGCAGGTGCCCAAGCTCAGGGTCGTTAAGGGAGGCGGGATCCGCCTTCTCTGGAAAAGAGCAAGCCCGGATCCACAAGAGGATCCATCGGCGCTGGTCAAGAAAATATGACAGCCAGTCAGGTTGAGAGCCTCGGCTAGGCTCTTGACCACCTCTTCCAAGATCTCTCCCTCTTTGAGGCTGGCCACCATCTGGCCGCTGAGGGAGCGCAGCACTGCCTCAAAGCGCAAAGCCTGCTCCAACTGGGCGGTGCGCAGCGCCACCTGGGCTTCTAGCTCGCGGTTAAGGGCTTCTAGCTGCTGTTGGGCCCGCTTTTGCTCGATGATCTCCCGCCCCACCGACAGGATCTCCACCAGTTGGCCTTGGCTGTCGAAAATGCACCGATCTACCCAGCTTACCCAGCGGGATTGTCCGTCTTCGCCGGGGTACTCCCGCTCGCTGCGGTGGAAGGGGTGCTCAGGCGTGAGGACGGCCAGCGCCTGCAGTACCGCCTCCCGTTCTTCTGGCGGCAGAGAATCCCTCCAGCGCCTGCCTATCGTTTCTTCTGCTGAGCGGCCAAAGAAGCGCAGGTAGGCCGGGTTGGCATAGGTTATGGAAGTATCGGGCCGAAAGCGGCAGATCAGCTCCGTCTGCTGCTCCACCACAGCGCAGTACTGCTGCTGCTGTTGCCAGAGGCGATCCAACAAAGCCTGTTGGTTAGCGGCCGCCTGCTGCCAAGCTTTGGCCAGGGTCTGCACCTCTTGGATGGGGCCGGGATCCATAGAGGCCAAGGCTGGGATCCCACTGTGCACAAATTGCTCGGCTATTTGGGTAAGGCGGCGCAGCGGGCGAGAGAGGGCTTTGTCCAGGAGGATCCCAACTCCCAGAAAGCCCAGTAGCAGCCCCCCTCCCCACAGAGCCGCCTGCTGCGTGCTGCTATAGACGGGGGCCAACAGGGTGCTCTCCGGGATCCCGTGTAGGGAAATAGAAATTTAGCCCCCCTTCCTCCTGAATGGCCTTTACCTGCACCCAGTGGGGGATCCCGTCCACCTCAAGACGCAGCAGCCCTTGTGAGGCCGCCATCTCCCAGGATCCCACCTGCTCTTGCACAGCCAGCAGCAGCGGTTGAGGAGATAGCTTCTCCGTGCTGGCCACCACCTGGCCCTCCCCATCCAGCAACAAGATCGCCCCTGGATACTCCAAGCCGGCCTGCAGATCCTCGTAGAAAAGCCTGCAGGTGATGAACCGGGAGGGAAGCCACCAGGCTGCCGCAAACTTGGCCCTTCGCGTTCGCCAAGGGCAGCGCCGTCAGGATTAGCCGCTCCGGTTTTTGGTGGGAAGACTCGACAAAAAAGTTGCTCACCAGCCAGGTACGGCGGGCCTCTGCCTGTTGCAGGATTTCGGGAAACCAAGACAACTGCTGCAAATCTAAAGAGCTTAGTTGCCGCGTCAAGCCAGTGGGATCCCCGCTTTCTGGACCCCGTTGGCGGCCTTGGACGGACCCCGGCTTCAGGCCCGGCGTGTGGTAGGTCCAGATGGAGCCATCGGCGTGGCGGCGGGCGGTTACAAACCCCCCATGAACTGAGACAAAGCCGATGTCGCTCAGCTTGGGAAACTGCTGCAACTGGCGGGCAAAATAGGCTTCCAGCACTTCTAGCCGCGGGGCGGCCAGATTGGGCAAAAGTCCTCAGCGCAGCACCTCCTTATTGAGGGCATTTACCTGAAGGGGGGCCTGCAGATATCTGTGTAGGTGATCCTCGGCTCGGTCGTTAACCTCACTCTTCAAGTGCCTAGCCAACTGCAGCGCCATCCGCTGCCCAGCCCGCCAGGAGAAGTAGGATACTCCGCCTGCCCCTCCTACCACTGCCAGCACTAAGGGTGCTAGCAGCGCTACCCGCAAAGGGATGGAGCGGAGCGGCAAGGGAGAAGATTGCATCAGTGCTCTACCTGATGGGAGAACCTCCCCAACGAGTCCTCCGGCGCTAGTAAGCACCCGACAGAACAGGACTCTATAGAAAGGCCAAAAGAGCTATAGTACTTCACAGGTGTAGCTTACTTCTGTACTAGCTGCTACCAAGGCTGGATTTTGAGCGGCTAAGCCGACCGGGTAAGCGTTAGCTGCTCTGCTTCGACCTCGTGGCTGAGCAACTTTTCAATCAACTGATCCAGAATCTCTAGCTCACCCTCCGTGTAACGTCCCCGCAAAAGTAGTTTGTTGATGAGGCTCTCCTGTTCCCGGCTGAGGAAGCCACTCTGAAACACTTGTTCAACCACCTCTCGAATGCTGGACGCCGGATCGGCAGGGGCATTCACGGCTGCCTCCGCTTGAGTCCTACTTTGAGGAGCGAGGTGGCGCTGCTCAACCTGCTCTGCCGGTGCTTGAGTCCTGTCTGCAGCAGGGGCTGTGTCCTGCCATTTTGGAGAGACCTCCCGCAGTTCCCCCAGGGAAAGGTTTTCGCTCAGGATCCTTGCCAAGCGGTAAGTCCGGTAATCCACGGTTAAGTCGAGAGTAGCTTGCATGCTGCTTTCTACGTATCTCTAATGACTGCGGTCCTATCTTATCCCCTATTCCGGGATATCACGTAAGCAATTTCTACGTTTTTCGTACGCGATCTGGCGGAGACAAAGGTAAAAAAAAGTGAAAATCAAAACAACCCCCCTTGCGGGAGGGGAGGTTGCTTGAGGGCCTACTGGCCTGCTCTAGGGCGAAGATGGGGGTCTAGGGGAAGTTTGGGATCCGCCCCAGGACTTTCAAGAGGCTTGCTTGAAGTAGTCGGGCTCGTTGCCGGGCTTCCACTTGATGTTGCAGCCAAGGCTGGGCTTTTGGTTGGGATCGATGGGCTTGCCCGCCAGCAGGTTATCCAGCGCTGCCCGCAAGTCTTTGCCAGTCACTGGCACATCCGGCAGGCTGGGGCGGCTGTCGTCCAGTTGACCCCGATAGACCAACTTGCGATCCACGTCGAACAGGAAAAAGTCAGGGGTGCAGGCAGCGGTGAAGGCTTTGGCCACCTCTTGGCTTTCGTCGTAGCAGAAGGGGAAGGTAAAGCCCAAGGTCTCGGCCATCTTCTTCAAGTTCTCGGGGCTGTCCTCGGGGTATTTCTCCACGTCGTTGGCGCTGATGGCTACAATGCCGACGCCGCGGTCCTTGTAATCTCTGCCAATGCGAGCCAGCTCCTCTTGCACGTGCTTCACGTAGGGGCAGTGCTGGCAGATAAACATCACCAGCAAAGCGGGCTTGTCGGCAAAGGTAGAAAGGGAAATGGTTTGTCCAGTTACCACATCCGGCAGGCTGAAGTCAGGGGCGGGGGTGCCCAAAGGCAGCATCGTTGAGGGGGTACGAGCCATAACAAACCTCCAGCGTAAAGTTTCCTTAATCATCATGGCTCATCCCGCTCCCCAGGAGTTGTGAGCACGGGATCCTGCCGACAGATCCCAAACAGGCAGGGAACGGCCTTTACAATTGGATAGAGTTCGCAACATTTTGTCCGGAGCTGAGCTTTGAGCACCGCCGTCTTGCCCGCTGCCCCCCTGGTGGACACCCACGTCCACTTAAACTATCCCGACTTTGCAGAAGATCTGCCCCAGGTGGCCGAGCGCTGGCGCCAGGCCGGGATCCGGCAACTAGTACATTCCTGCGTCACGCCAGCGGAGTTTCCCCAGTTGCAGGCCATTGCCGACCAGTATCCCGAGGTGTTCTTGTCGGTGGGGCTGCATCCGCTTGAGGCGCGCCAGTGGCAGCCGGCTCTGGCCGAAAAGATTGCCCAGTTGGCCGCGGGCGACAGGCGGGTGGTGGCTATCGGGGAGACGGGCTTGGATTTTTACAAGTCCGACCCGTCAGATATCGAGCGGCAAAAAGAATCCTTCCGCGCCCACATTGCCATTGCCCGGGAGCAGGATCTAGCCCTGATTGTCCATTGCCGCGAGGCGGCAGCGGCCACCTATGAGATTCTCCAAGAGGCCATGGCCACAGGGGAATCGCTGCGGGTGGTGATGCACTGCTGGAGCGGATCCCCGGAGGAGACGCGGCTCTTTGTGGAGCTGGGCTGCTTTATTAGCTTTAGCGGCATCGTGACCTTTAAGAACGCGGAGACGGTGCGCCGCTCGGCCTTGGAGGTGCCCCTGTCCCAGCTTCTGGTGGAAACCGACTGCCCTTTCCTGGCCCCTACTCCCTTCCGCGGCAAACGCAACGAGCCAGCCCACGTGCAGCGGGTGGCCCAAACCCTGGCGGAGTTGTTGCAGATCCCCTTGGAGGATCTGGCCCAACAAACCAGCCAAAATGCTGCTCGCCTCTTCCGCCTTCCCCAGCAAGGCGACGGCGGAGGAGGTCCTCCTGCTCTGAGGGCCGCCGGCAACCAGCCCAATCGCGAGGCGTGTGCAAACCGCTAGCGGCGCTTGGAGCGGCGAGCCTGACGTTCTGCCTCGTTGCGCCGCCGCCGATCCCGCCAGTCGATCAAGGTGATGTAGCCAACGCCCAAAGTTATGGCCGCTAGGAGCAAAAAGATGCCCCCATAGGCAAGGCGGAGGATCCAGGGCAAGGCGGTTTCCATGGGGCTAGAGGCACTGAAGGACGGCGGGGAGGCTCAGGGCTACATGCCGTTGCGGCCCCAAACCACAAAGGCAATCGAAAAGGCAAAGAAAGCAGCAACGGCAACCCAGCCAAAGGTGATGATGTCCATAGGTCTAGCCGAGCAAAGAGGGCTTATCGGGGTGATCCCATTTTAGGGGATGGGATCCCCACCGCCTCCACAATCAAGCCCGCCTGGGGAGGAGGTGCTAGAGCTCTTGCGCTCTCAGGGTTTGCACGCCTTGCCGCGACCAGGTCACTGCTCCAACGCGCTCGGCTAAGTAGAGAGGCCGCTGCCTCTGCCGAAACCAAGTAACCACTGCCTCGCCGGCGGAGCCAGAGCTGATGCCCGCCTGCACCTGAAAGCGCTCCAGCAAGTCCAGGATTAGGGATCCCCCATCCCACCACAGCCAGTCAATTTGGGCCGGCAGCAGGGGAGATCCGGTTAGCTCGGCCTGGACCTGGGTGCTGGCGGATCCCAAAAGCAGCCAGCGGGATCCCTCGGCCTCCAGGGTCAACACCAGGGGGTTGGTATGGACAGCCTGCAGCTTCAGCCGCTCGGAAAAAGGGATGCGGTCGGCGGGCCGCAAGACTTGATAGGGGATCCCGGCAGCTTGCACGGCACTGAGGGAGCGCAGGTAGCTTTCGGAAGCGGCGTTGATCCCGCCCCCGTCCCAGAATTGCCCAATGGAGAAAGCCGAAAGCAGGATCTCCCAAGCGCCATTGGCAGAGCCCCTAGAGGTCATGGCTACCGCTCCCTCCAGACGGCGCAGGCCCTGCTGCCGCAGAAAAGGCAGCACCGTGCGCTCGGCCAGGCGGGGATCGCCGCTGTTGAGCAAGAGGTGGCGTCCTTCCGCCTGAATGACCAGAATGGGGATGGAGCCACTGGCCAAAGCGGTGATCTGAACTGGCGGCCCCGGCCACAACCTCGGCCCCAGCAGGATGGCGGCCATGATCAGGGTAGTGCCCTGCCAGCGGAAAGCCCGTCGCCACTGCGGCCAAAAGGTGAGGGCCACCAGCGCCCCGTAGAGGAGCAGACACTGGAGCAGCGAGACCCTGCCGGTGTAGTAGGAACTTAAGGGCCAGCTGGCCATCCAGCTCACCCAGTTGATCAAGGGTGTGATCAAAAACGTCAGGGGCTGGGCCAGCAGGGATCCCAGGGCCGGCCAGAGCAAAGCCACAAAGGCCACCCCAAACCCGGCCACCAGCAGGGGCAGCAGTAGGATCAGCAGCAGCGGGTTGGCCAGCAGGGAATAGGTGGGGATGCGGCCAAAGATGGCCACTTGCAGCGGCAAGGTCCAGATCTGGGCGGCCAGAGGAACAGCCAAGGCGGTAGCCACTGCTGGGGGCAAGAAGTCCAAACGGGAAACAATGGGAGCTGTCCCCACCAGCAGGCCCAAGGTGGCGGCAAAGCTGAGCTGAAACCCCAGGTCTGTAATCCACTGTGGCTGATAGAGCAACAGCAAAACCGCTGCCACCAGCAGCGTTCCCAGGGGGTTGAGCCTAACTTTCCCCTCCAGCCGCGGCTCCGTCAGTACCAGCATGGCCGCCACTCCCATCACTGCCGCCCGCAGCACCGAAGGGGTAAACCCTGTCAAGGTAAGGTAAACCCCCAAAACCGCCAGGAGGATCCCCTGCTGCAGGCGCACTGCCAGCCGCCGCGTTAGGACAAACACCACCCCCAGCAGCAACGACACGTGAAACCCAGAAGCGGCCAGAACATGGGCCATGCCGATTTCTCGGAAGGCATCTTGCAAATCGAAGTCCAACTGGCCAGCCCGGGATCCCAGCACCAGCGAGGCCAAGAGGTTCCCCTGCCGCTCTCCCAGACCGGCGATGAACGCCTCCCGCACCCGCCGCCGCAACACCCAACCTCCCCAGACTTTTCCTCCCGGCTGCGGGATCACCTCGCGGGCGCTGAAACCGGCAAAAGCTCCCTGGCGCTGCAGGTAGGCTTGAAAGTCAAAGCTGCCCGGGTTCAAAGCCGGACTGGGAAGGTAGAGGGATCCCACCAGGCGCACCCGCTGGTTGGGATGGAGATCCCTGCCCTGGAGGGCTGCCGGGCTAGCAGTGACGTAGAGCTTGCCGCTCACCTGGCGGGCGGTGGAGTCGGCCTCCAGCACCTGCTCCGCCTCGAGCCAGAATTGCCGCCGCTCGCCGCGGGTAGGACGGGGCTCCGAAAGGACAGTGCCCACCAGACTCACCTGCGCCTGCGGGGCTAGAAGGCTAATATCCGTCGGGCCGGGAACCGGCTGCCGCCAGCCCAGGTAGGCCCAGGCCAGGCAGCCCACCAACCCCGCCGCCAACCAGGTGCGCCCCAAGCGCGGTCGTTGCCGGTAGACCAGGGATCCCACTAGCCCCAGCCCTAGAGGGATCCCCCACCCCCAGCCGCTCACTGCCGGCCAGGCCCGCAGCAACAGGCCTAGGATCCAGCCCAGCCCCAGCAGGTAGGTTCTCTCCATCTGCTCTCAGCGCGCTTGCCCCCACTGTACTCTCCTACCCAAGCGGGATCCATAGCCCTGTCTTAACCTGCCCTGCTGGCTACCCCCCAGCTCAAGCTCGTTTGGCGACCTCTCTCGGTTCCTTGCCGGTCAACTTCCTGAATTGGGAAATAAAGATGGATGGCCCACCGGCTCTGCGCCGCGATATCCTAAGGATCGAACCACCAGCAAGGGGTGAGACTGCTCATGGACAGCACTTTGCTACAAGCAGCTCGCCAGATCTACCAGCTTCATCTTCAGCACCGCCCAGAGGTGGTGGAGCAGCCACCGCGGGGCGTGGTCATCCATCGCCGTACCCTGCGGGGCGACTTGATTTTCTCGGAGTTTCCCATTCTCTTGCCTCAGGAGACCTTTATTCCCTTGCAGCAGTTGGAGCCGCTGCGCTGAAGCCCTGCTCCCCTGCCCATCTGGAGGGTGTACGCCATACGATGGCAGAGTTAGTCTTTGTTGCCTGGGAACGGCGGTGAGGGCAGACTTCCTGGCCAGCGCCTGGGAACTGCGCCTGTTGGGTTGGGTGCTGGTGCTGATCCTAGGGGCCTGCGTGGGCAGCTTTATCAACGTGGTGGTCTACCGCCTACCGCGAGGTCTTTCTCTACTCTATCCCGGCTCCCACTGTCCCCACTGCAAGACGCCCCTAGGGCCGACGGAGAACCTCCCCATCCTGGGCTGGTTCTTGCTGCGTGGTCGCTGCCGTCACTGCGGGAATCCCATCGCCTGGCGCTACCCTGCCGTCGAGGCCTTGACCATGGGTCTGTTTGGCCTCAGCGTTGGGGTTCTGGGATTTTCTCCCCGCGGGATCCTCACCTGCTTGTTGTTGGGCTGGCTGCTGGTGCTAGCCCTGGTTGACCTGGATACGTTTTTGCTGCCAGAAGCGCTCACCCGCTCTGGCTTGCTGGCAGGACTGCTGGCCCGCTTGGTGCTGCCTTGGCTAGAGGGATCCAGATCCCTGGCCGCTACAGGCTCGTCTTTGGTGGCTGGGATTGCAGGCGCGGTGCTGGGCATTTGGCTAGTGGAAGGCATTGGTTTGGTGGGCCGCCAAGTTTTGCGGCGGGAGGCCATGGGCGGAGGAGATGGCAAGTTGCTGGCCCTCATTGGCATGTGGCTGGGCTGGCAGGGGGTGGTCGTGACCCTCCTTTTGGGTTCCGCGTTGGGCTTGCTGGTTAGCTTATTGGCCATGGCCAGAGGACGAGCTCGCCTGGGCAAACCTGTTCCCTTTGGACCCTACCTGGCTCTAGGCGGGGCTACGGCTGCCTTGGCAGGATCCCCGTTGGTCGAAGCCTACTTGCGCTGGGTCAACCTGCTGGAGTAGACGCTATTCCTGCAGGCGGCAACTCTCTGGGGTAGCGACGGCTGGATCCACGCAAGGACTGGCGATGGCAAAACCCACAGACCAACCAACGCTCCAGCTCGGCAGCAGGAGTGGGGCAGCCGCAGGCAGGGCAGGGAAACAGGTTTTGCTGGGTTTGTTGCCGTTTCACTAGCCGAGCCCAGCGCTCGAAGGCAGCTTTGGCCTCTTCAGAAGAGGGAGATAAGCTGGAGCGGCGAGGGGTGGTAGGCCGCTTGGGAGTTGAGGATACAGGGGGAGGGGGGTAGAACCTGTCCACCAGTTCCGCATCGGAGGCAAAAGAGTTAGCTAAGCTGGATGCCGCATGCCAAGCGGCAGGGCTAAAGCGGATATCCACGAGGGGAGGGTGGAGGCGGCTGTTAAGTTTCTTGAGAATCCGTTGGCGCTGGAAGGTGAGGTTCTGAGCCCAAGCAGGGGTAGAAGTGGCCACCTGCAGCACCTGGCGGCGCAGGTTGACCGGGTAGGTTTGCGCGGCTACCGCTTCTCCCACCACTTCCGGCCAGATCTGCCGCAGGGTCTGCATTTGGTTGAGCTGGGCCCAAAGGGGGTGGCCGCTGAAACTGGCCAACACACGCTCCAGGCTTTGCAGCATGGTGTCTCTCCCTAACCCTAATCCTTGTCTTCCGAGAACTGGGCTGCTTCGCTGAGGGCCGACTGGATAGAAGCAGCGTCAGGCAGAGAACGGGATCCGCCGTTGGGGCTGAGGGAAACCAGTCCTTCCAAGCTGCGGATGTGGATGTCTTGCTGGGGGAAGGGGATGCGGATCCCGCGCCGCCGAAACTCGGCCTCGATGGCGAAGTTGAGCTCGCTGATCAAGACAAATTGGTCCTGAGGACGGTTGATCCACACCAACAGCTCAAAGTTAAGGGAAGAAGGCCCAAAAGATCTAAGCCACACCTGCGGGGGCGGGTTGGTTAGAACCCGCGGATTTCCCCTAGCAACGGCAAGCAGGGCTTCGGTAACCACCTTTGTGTCGGAGCCGTAGGCTACGCCCACGGGAATGTGGATGCGGCAGCGGGGATCCCGGTAGCTCCAGTTCACCACCTTTGACTCGGTGAAGCGAGAGTTGGGCACAATGACAAAGATGCGATCCAAGGTGCGCAGGACAGTAGCCCGCGGGCCAATGTGCTCTACTGTGCCAAGCAAGTTGTCCACTTCGACTAGATCCCCAATCTGGATGGGACGCTCTAGGAGGATGGCGAGGTAGCTAATGTAGTTGTTGGAAAGGTTTTGCAGGCCAAAGCCAATTCCTAAGCCCACCGCCCCTGCAATCACAGCCAAGGAGCTGAGGTTGAGGCCGCTAAAGGGCAGCACTAGCAGGATCCCAAATAGGGTGAGGACGTATTTAAAGATGGCCGCCGTCGACTCCTGGGTGCCCAAGTCCAGCCCAAGGCGACCCAAAAACCGCTGCTTCAAGCCAACGCTGATATAGTGGGCAACCGTAAAGACCAAAGTGGCCAGGACAAAGAAGACCAATAGGCTAGCGATGGAAACATTGGAATTGGGCAGCGGCTGGATGAGAACGCCCAGTGCTGTGTTCACCACCTGCCCCAAGCGCGCGTAAAAAGCCCGCTGAAAGGGCCGCAGGGCGGGTATGAAGCTAATGCCGCGGTCCAGCGAGATGCCGGCAATAAGCATTGCTCCTAGGCTGCGCAGCAGGGATCCTCCCATGTCGATCCAGCTTCCCCAACCTGGGTCAGCCCGGAGCTCTAGCCACCTCTGCAGGCGGACGAGGCTACGGTCGAACAGCCGCCAGAGAAAGAACCCCACAGCCACGCTGGCCAGCCCAGCCAAGGTAGTGAGTACTAGCACGCGCGGATCCCGCGTCCGCTGCAGATCCAGCCAATCCTGCCGGTACTCGGCGATGGCTTGTTCCAGCCGCCGTGCCCAACTGTTGGCCACTAGACGCACATCGTTGAGGCTTACCTGAGCCAGCGGCACCCTGCGCTCGGCAGCCGCATCGGCATAGGTGACGGTAAACAAGTACCGTTGGGTGGCCTCAAAGCGGCCTCTTTCTCCCAGCCGGAGAACGTACTGCCCATTGGCATCCTGAGCCACCCGCACCTCTGGCTCCGGCAACTGGCCCTCTTCCAAAAAGCGCTCGATGATTGCCCGCACATTATCAGCCCGCACGTCGCTGGGGTATTCTGCCGTTTGCAGGCGAAACACCGGGACTCCCCCCACTAGCACTGCTGTGCCCTCTTGGCCAGTCAACGGGATCCCCAGCGGGGTTGGGGAAGGAGCTCCCTCGGGGGCAACTCCAGGATCCCGCAGCTCAAGAGCCTGCGCCAAGCGGCCCTCAAAGGGGGCAGAGAGGGCAGGGGAAAGCCAGAGACCGATCCCCACTGTCAGCCCCAGCGCGAGTACAGCCCCCTTCAGCAAGAGGGAATCTCGAATGGCTCGGCGGAGGCGAACATCCATGGTTTCAGGAATCCCGAGGAGGCTTGGCGGTATGCCCATGGTGGCACAAGCAGGTCCTGCGGCTGGGGAGGCAGGCTGGGAGTTTAGGCACTCCGAGGGTGGCCCAAAAGCCGTTGGCGCAGCTTTTTAATTTGGTCGCGCAGCCGGGCAGCCTCTTCAAATTCCAAGTTTTTAGCTGCCGCTTTCATCTTCGCATCTAGCTCGCTAATAAGCTCTGGAATTTTGGAGAGAGGGATCTCATCCAGCGCTGGCAAGGCTTTTTCCAGATCCTTGCCCTTGAGTTTGCGGGAGATGGCTAAAAAAGACAAAATGGCGTTGCTGTTTTTCTTAACGATGGGCTTAGGGGTGATGTTGTGCTGGCGATTGTATTCCAACTGAATTTGGCGGCGGCGCTGGGTTTCGGCAATCGCTCTTGCCATGCTGCTAGTTAGCGTGTCAGCATACATCACCACCATGCCGCGGACATGGCGCGCTGCCCGCCCAATCATCTGGATTAGGGATCGCTCCGCCCGCAAAAATCCCTCTTTATCTGCATCCAAAATGGCCACCAAGGAGACTTCCGGCAGATCCAACCCCTCCCGCAACAAATTGACCCCCACCAGGACATCAAAAGCCCCTTCCCGAAAATCTTGGAGGATCTCAATGCGCTCGATGGGGGTAATCTCAGAGTGCAAATAGCGAACCCGGATCCCGCGTTCCTGCAAGTACTCGGTGAGATCTTCAGCCATGCGTTTGGTAAGGGTGGTTACGATGACCCGTTCCGGGAAGCCCTGCTGCGAGCGCTCTAGGCGCAGGTAGATTTCTGAGAGCAAATCCTCCACTTGACCGGCTGTGGGGCGGACATGCACTTCTGGATCCACCACACCAGTGGGCCGAATAACTTGTTCTACAACCCGGCCTGTGCCCGGTATGTAGAACTTCAGGGGTTTGCCATTTTCCACCACGGTTTCAAACTGAGCTTCGCTTTGTTCTAATTCCCAGTTGCCGGGCGTGGCGGAAACAAAGATGCATTGGTGGACTTTGGCCCAAAATTCCTCGGCTTTAAGGGGGCGATTGTCAAGGGCGCTGGGCAGGCGAAAGCCGTGATCCACCAACACCTGTTTGCGGGCGCGATCCCCATTGTACATGCCCCGGATTTGCGGCACTGTAACGTGGGATTCGTCCACCACCAAGAGCCAATCGTTGGCCTTGAAGTAGTCCACCAAGCAAGCAGGCGGCTCCCCTTCCTTGCGCCCCGTCAAATGCCGGGAGTAGTTTTCAATGCCGTTGCAGTAGCCCACCTCCCTCAGCATTTCCAAATCGGAGCGGGTGCGCTGCTCCAGCCGCTGAGCTTCTAAAAGCTTGCCCTGGCGGCGAAAGAGATCTAGCTGCTCTTCCAGCTCTTCCTCAATGCTGCGGATGGCCTGTTCTAGTCGCTCTTCGGGTGTTACAAAGTGGCGAGCTGGATAAACCCTGAGGGCGCTGACGCTGGTGAGGATCGCGCCTGTCACCGGGTCAAGGAGGCGAATGGCCTCGATCTCATCGCCAAAAAACTCAATGCGAATTACTCTATCCTCATAGGCAGGCACAATTTCCAGCACATCCCCTTTGACGCGAAACCGCCCCCGCGCCAGTTCCAGATCATTGCGCTCGTACTGGATGCCGACCAGATCCCGCAAGACCTGCCGTTGGTCAATTCGTTGGCCCACTTTGAAGGGGATAGAAGCCTTTAGGTATTCCTCCGGCATGCCCAAGCCGTAGAGGCAGCTTACGGAAGCCACAACAATGACATCCCGCCGTTCAAAGAGGGAGCGGGTAGCCGAGTGCCGCAGCATGTCAATTTCTTCGTTAATGGAAGAAGACTTGGCGATGTAGGTGTCGGTGCTGGGCAAATAGGCTTCCGGTTGGTAGTAGTCGTAGTAGCTGATGAAATACTCGACAGCATTGTAGGGAAAAAGCTCGCGCAGCTCGTTGCATAGTTGTGCAGCCAAGGTTTTGTTGGGGGCCATCACCAGGGTTGGCCTGCCAATCTGCTGGATAGTATGGGCAATGGTAAAGGTTTTGCCAGTTCCGGTTGCCCCTAGCAGAGTTTGAAAGCGATGGCCCTCTAAAATAGACTGCACCAAGCCAGCAATTGCCTGAGGCTGATCCCCGGTGGGCTGGTAGGGGGAAACCAGTTGAAACTCAGACATAGGTCTAACCCTTTACAAGCTGTAGATTTGTCCATCTACCAGCAGATGAGTGATGCCTTTCTTTTGCAACTGCGAGCGCACAATTCCCAGAATGTAGCCGGGAAAGTGGATGACCCGGTAGGGCGGGTGGGTGTTGCTGCCTCGGCGGCTCATTTCGCAAAAGCGCCGGGCCACCTTGTGGTTGTCAAAAACGGGCAGCGTATTGGCATTCTCGATCCCTTCCAAGGATCCCGGCCCCAAAAATTCCTTGAGGGGGCGGGTGGCCAATTCTTGGTAGCGGTCCACCACCACGTAGCAGGTCTCGGGCAGCTCCAGCTCCTCCAGGGGAAGCACCTGAATTTGATGGACAGGCCCAGCGAGGGGATCTGGCTCTGCTTCGGCGTCCTCCGGAAGATCGTCACTGGTGTCTTCCTCCTCTTCCGCTTCATCGTCGTCTTCTTCTGCAGCCAGATCTTCCTGCAGCTCAGCCACCAGGTGGACTGGCAGCGCTTCAGGGGGCAGTTCTACTCCTTCGCCCGCTTGATTAGAGGCGTCCTCTGGAGACAAAACCTGTTGTGGCGGGGGCATCTCTTCCTTGTCCCTGTCTTTGCGGCGGGCTGCTAAGCGTCTGAGCTGGATTAGCTGCTGGTACTCGTCAGGAGGGATATTTTCCTTGAGAACGCGGGTGATGGTGGCGAGGCTGACGCGGAATTGCTCCGCCAGTTCAGCAACAGTAGCCACCGAGCCACGGTAGGCATTGACGATCTGCTGTTGTTCTTGCTTTGACAGTTTGCTGCGAGCCATCGCCATTCACCCTCTCCCAAAAGTTCTTATGGGCAGGCGGCGTTGACCGGCACACCCGCCTGAGGCCGACGGCCAGTGCTTCCCAGTCTAACCCCTTGCCACTCAAGACGCGGCTCCTTTTGAGCGAAAAGCGTGCCCATTCAAAATGCAGGCCAGGGGAGCGAGCAGGCAAGGGGCATCAGGGGTGTAGAGCGGTGATCAAGTCCGCTTTGTTGAGCAGCAAGTCTGGTGGGCAGTAGAAATTGGAGGAGCTTCCCAACTCAGCCTGCCAGGGGGCTTTCCTCTAGTCCTCATTTGCGACAGCGGTGCGGCAGCGCTCCATCAGGTAGCAGAGGCAATCTTGGCGGATGATATGGCTATTGAGGGTGAGCATGGCTGGCACAAGAGGCACACGGGTGCGAATTTCCCCATCCTGGGCATAGAAAAAGCGCTCCGCCACATTTTGGCCTTGCTCATCTTGCACCTCCAGGTAGAAACCGTTGGTGGTCCAGCCAATACAGGTGTGGGGAGGTACCTCCCGAAAGTTAAGCAGATCCAAGTTGGGGGGGAAGCGCAGGTGTGGCTGGGATCCCTGGGGCTTGCCCTCTTCTTCCCCAAAGCTAAAGCTCACCTCTTCCGGGATCCTGACAATGGCGATGCTATGAAAGAGGTCGATGTCTTGTCTAAAGACAGGACGCTGCGGGATGGACGAAAGATGAAGACAGGCTTCCAGAAATTCGTAGGCATGCTGGGTGCCGTAGGGCTGATCCGGCTTGCCGCACTCCAGGGTCACTGCCGGGCAGAAGCGCCCAAAAGCCATGCTCTGCACCCCTTCCGGGCGCCTGAAGTAGAGGACAGTGCGACCAAACAAGGTGGCCAGGTGCAAGGTGGAAGGATCTAGGTAATTGACACAGGCGTAATGGGGGTTGGTGCCCGTGTTGTTGTGGATGTCAACGCTGGCAAAGACGCCGCGTTGCCGCATCTGCCGCAAAACCGCCTCGGCCATGGCATGCTCGGGGGTGGAGCCGGGGCCCCAAATGCGGTTGTAGTCTGGCTGGCCGTCCAGGCGCCGTTGCCCGTACCGGGCAGCCCGTACATTGCCGATGAAGAGGGACAGGGAACGGGGCAGTTCTCGCTCGCGGTAGCAGCGCAGAAGCTGTCGCACTGCCTGCCAACCAGTGGTTTCGTTGCCGTGCAGCAGGACAGACACAAACAAGGGGGGATCCCGCCTTCCCCGCAGATGGATGAGGGTTGGCCCGCCCAAGCGGTCGTAGAGTTGATGGGCCTCTAGCTCCAGGAGTTGATCCGGCAGGTGGTCGAGAACGGTGAGCATGAGGGTTGGGCAAGCACTTCAACGCAAACTCTTGGCTGCTCAGGAGCAGAAATGAACAACTGGCTACCGTGCTGGTGGCTTGGGTCGTCGCCCTGCCCTTTGATCTGAGAAGGCATCTCCCCCCTTCCAAGCTGGGCAAGGGATCCATCTTGCCCAGGGGGATCCCCTGCCATACGGGGAGGGCGCTTTCCTAGTCGAGATCCCAAGTGTGTACCGGCTGACCTTGCCGCTGCCGTTCCCAGTAGGCACAGGTCAATTGTTGCATATCTTTACCATGCTGGGGACGTAGCGCCGCTGCCAGGTGGCCCCATTTTGCAGCTCTTGCTGCAACTGCCGCAGAGCCGAGCCGACCAAAACCTGTGGCCGGCTGTTGGGGCCAGTTCCGGCACCACCAGCGGATTGTTCACGGCCTCCAGGTAGGCTGAGTTAATCGGGGCTGGATCTCCCTGGGGGTGACCAGCCAGGCTTCCAGCTCAAACCCGCCCCGCCCACCAGGGATCCCTGGGCAGAAGGCCGGCAAATGGGATCCAGCCCCGGCACACCGGCGAGCCAGCGGTCGAGCAAATCCGTTTCTTGCTGCAGCCGAGCTTTGAACTCGGCAAAGTCTTCGTCGCTAAAACTCAGGCAGGCGATCTACTGGCCCATCGGGTCAACTCCGCGGCTTTTGATAAGACCACCGTATCGCTGCTGCCAGGGATCCTGAGGTAGGGCAGTTTACCGCTGTCGCCTCCTGGCCAGGTCTAGCCTAAGGTTGCTGGAGGATATCCCAGGGCACTTGGCTGTCTAGCCTGCTGTTATCGAGACATCTTCGATGCGCAGGGCAGGAAAGGCAGCCGTGCCGTTGAAGACAGTTACTTCCTGGGAGATGGCAGAGATATTGCGCAAACAGTCGTAGAGGTTGCCGGCAATGGTGGTCTCCAAGATGGGGCGCTTCTCGCCACCTTTGACCAAGAAGCCCCCCTTTACTACCCCAGAGAAATCTCCTGTGATGGGGTTGCTGCTGCCGGAAAGCCGGGTGACAATAATGCCCCGCTCCATGGCATACAGCTCAGACAGGGGGGTTGTCCCCGGCGCCACTCTCAAACAAGCTGGCCCCACTCCTGGCAAGCTGCCCGCTCCGCCTGTGGCATGGCCATTGGAGGGAACGCCGGCAGCCCGGCCCTCGTAGCTGTTGTACATGAAGTTGCAGAGGATCCCTTCGTGGATTAGGGGGGTAACTTGGCGGGGGATCCCCTCGCGGTCAAAGGGCTCGATGAGGTAGCCGGGCAAGCCCAGGCCTTCCGAAACCAGCGTCAACAGAGGGCTGGCGATAAGGGATCCCATCTTCTGCGCCAGGGGGCTTTTGCCTTTGCGCACTGCATCCGCCCCCAGCACAAAGAGGAGGTCTCCCAGAAACTCCTCCACCACATCCGGCGGCAGGACGATGGGGCCACGAAAACTCTCTCCCTTGCTAGCCCCCAGGGCCCCCACGCACTTTTGCACAAAGCGATCAAAAGCTCGCTCTAGGGCCGGCACTAGATCCGCCCGCTTCTGGACGCTGTCGCCGTCGTAGGCAAAGCTGCCTACCTCATCCCCATCGATGGCCATGCCAAATAGGGATCCGCCCGCCTCAACGCTGTGGTAGTTGGCGCGGATGCCGGTGGAAGAAGCAATGGCCACGGTATCCTCTTCCACACTGAAGGAGCCGCTGTCGATGGTGATGCGCGGGTCTTTGGAGCGCACCCACTCCACCAGTTGGGATCCCAGTTGCGTCAGCTCGGCAGCATCCAGCTCCAGCAGGCCTGGGTCAAGGGCAAAGGGCACCTGAGGTAGAGGCTGGGGATCCGGCAGGCCGTTGAGGGGATCCGCCGGCGAAGCCTTGGCCATGGCCACCGCCTCAGCTGCTGTTTCGGCCAGATCCTCTGGGCGGTTGGAGGTGGCAAAGCCCAGCCTGCCGCCACAGAAAACCCGAATGCCAAACAGGGTTTCACAGCTAGTGCGAACCAGGTTGAGGTCATTTTTCTCAAAAGTGACTTCCGTCTCGCGGCCTGAGTTGGCAAACACCTCGGCTTGGTCAGCGCCGGCAGCCAAGGCCTTTTGCACACCCTGTTCGCAGAGATCTAGCAAGTTTTCGGGGGAAATAACAGAGCCGGGCATGGCTGAGAGCGGCAAGAGAACAGTTCTATTATCAACCTAGGGCCAAGATCTCGCTCAGGAGCAGGAGACAAGCCCTCCCTCAGGCGGCGGCCCCTACTCCAGCGGCTGATCCGAAAAAAGCAGGGGAGCGATATTGGCCGCCTGGTTGAGCGGGATCTCGTCGTGGATGGCGTACTGGTAAAACTGGTCTATGCGCCGGCACAGGCCCTCTGGGGTTAAGGCCTGCACGTTGGAGCTGATGATGTAGCTCTGGGCAGGAGAGGTTCGGAACGCCTGAAAGGCTTTGCGACAAAACGCCTGCTTGGCTTCGGGATCGGCCTGGCGCCACTCCGGCCCCGTTAGTTTGCCAGATAGTCCTGGCTCAGTTGCTGCCCAAGCGCTGGACGCGACCCAGGGCAGTCCCGTGCCCAAAACCAGACACGCCAGGAGGAGCAATAGAAGTCTCGCTTTCAGAAGCACCTGCTGCCAAAAGAGCCACAGCGGTTGCCCATGTTGCACCATCGTTGGATAGGCTAGGGGGTAAATTGGAATGCCAGAGCACTTCTAGCCATCCTACCGCTCCTCGCTCGCCCCCAGGCAGCGGTAGGGTAGCAGCCAGTCCTTAACCCATGGCCCGTAGCAGACCCCGCCGAAAGCAGCGCTTTCCCCACCTCCTCGGCTCCAAGTGGACTTCGGTTCAGCCTGTGCTGGGCTGGCGACATTTTCAGGTTACCGCTCGCCAAGAGGGGGAAGGGGGGGTAGTGTTTGCCGAGCTCAAGGCCGTCTGCGATCCCCAGGTGCGCCTCTGGGTCAACGCGGCCACCCTGAAGAACCGGGATCTCTGGCAGCCGGGCTGGACGCCGCTGGAAGGGGGGCTTTCCTGCGGGCGGCAGGATCCCCTTCTGGACAGGGCTGGGGGATAGTTTCTCTCAAGCTGGGGCTCAGGGATCGATTAGGATCACCTCTCTAGTGTGGTGTATTTTAATTCGGAAGCTTGAGGAGAAGAAAGCGAGATGGCCAGATGTGACGTTTGCGGAAAAGATCTTAGCTACAGCGATTATCAGTGGGCCAAGCGCTGCGCCAATCCCTACGGGAAGTCTCACCTCATCTGCTTCGACTGCTACAGTGGTTCGTCTTGTCCCATCTGCTATTCCCCTCTGGAGCTGGCAGAATAGAAAGAGGCGTTCTCAAAAGCTGCTTGTCGGTTACTCGACTCCCATCCCCCTAGCTCCTCGGAGGGGGCGATGGTCGACAAGGGTCTCGATGGTTTTCCCAAGGGAGCCGGAAAAGTGCGCATTGGCCAGGGCTACGACATCCACCGCCTCGTCGAGGGGCGCCCCCTGATCCTGGGCGGGATCCGGATCCCTTACGAAAAGGGGCTATTGGGCCATAGCGACGCCGATGTCCTCACCCACGCCATCATGGATGCTCTCCTGGGGGCTGCCGCTCTGCGGGATATTGGCTACTACTTCCCCCCTGAAGAAGAGCGTTGGAAAGGGGCAGATAGCATCCTTTTACTACAGCAAGTGGTGCAGCTGGTGGGCCAAGAGGGCTGGTGCGTTGCCAATGTAGACAGTGTGGTGGTGGCGGAGCAGCCCAAGCTCAAGCCTCACATCCCTGCCATGCAGGCTCGTCTAGCCGAGGCCATGCAAATATCGCCCAAGCAGGTAGGGATCAAGGCCACCACCAACGAAAAACTGGGTCCTGTAGGTCAGGGGGAGGCTATGGCTGCCTTTGCTGTAGCCTTGCTGGTGGAACGCTGAGGGCATTCCTACCTCACCGTCAACTCCACATCCCCTGTGCTTCTCAGGACGTTGATCCCCACCCCTCCTGCCTGGAGATACAGGCCAATGTCCAGGGATCCGCGCCCCACCTGAATGTTTTCGAGGGTAACATGGGGCAGCCACAGGGGCAGGGTGGGCTGAGTCAGGTGCACCCGCTGGGCCAAGCCGTCGATCTCCAGGCCTAGGCAGGCCTGCAGCAGCAGGAACACGCTGGCCGCCGCCCAAGACTGGGGCAGACAGGCCACCGGATAAAGGGTGGGGCCTTCCCGCTGGCGACGCCGAAAGCCACAGAACAGCTCTGGCAGCCGCCGCAGCTCCAGAAACTGGCTGGCATCGAACAAGGCTGTCAACACCTGGGCCGCCTCCGCCTTATAGCCATAGCGGGAGAGCCCTGCCGCAATCAGGGCATTGTCGTGGGGCCAGATGGAGCCGTTGTGGTAGGACATGGGATTGTAGCGCCCTTCCCCTTCCGCCAGGGTGCGGATCCCCCAGCCGCTAAAAAAAGCCGGCTCCAAGAGTTGCCGGGCAATGCGCTCGGCATGCTGCGGGTGAGCGATCCCGGAAAACAGGCAGTGGCCCATGTTGGAGCTGCGCACGCGACAGGGTTGCTTGCGCCCGTCCAAAGCCAGGACGTAGCCGCCCAGCTCTTCACACCAAAACTGCTCCCAAAACTGCTGCTGCAGCTTTTCTGCTTGCTGCCGCAGTTGCGCCGCCTGCTCTTGCCGCCCCAATAGCTCTGCCATCTCCGCTGCCAACAGCTTGGCCTCGTAGGCGTAGCCCTGCACCTCGCACAGGGCTATGGGTGGCTCCGCTAGGGATCCGTCGGCATAGAAGATGGCGTCTTCCGAATCTTTCCAGCCCTGATTGCGCAAGCCCCGTCGCGCCTTGCTGGCATACTCCAAGAAGCCGTCGCCATCCAGATCCCCGTAGGTGTCCATCCAGCTTAGGGCTGCTTCGATGTTGGGCCACAACTGCCGCAACAGCTCGAGGTCGCCGCTGCGGCGCACATAGCGCCCTGCTAGCACCACAAACAGCGGCGTTGAGTCGATGCTGCCGAAATAATTGCCAAAGGGGATCTCGCGCGTCTTGGCCATCTCGCTGTAGCGCTGCTCGTGCAAGATCTTGCCCGGCTCGGCGTCGCGGCTGGGATCTACCTCCTGGGCCTGGTGGGCTGCCAGGTACAGCAGCACTCCCCGCGCCAAATCGGGAAACCACCAAAGGGTGGCTAGGGCAGTGATCAGCGCGTCGCGGCCAAAGACTGTGGCAAACCAAGGTACGCCAGCGTGGGGATAGAGCCCATAGGGAGTGCGGGCCAGCATCATCACCAGGTCGTCCCGCGAGGCGTTGAGCCACTCGTTAAACTGAGCGTTGCCAGTGTCGATGCGGTGGGCCAAAGCTCTTAGCGCCGCCCGCTGCTCCCGTTCTGCCTGCAGTGCCTCCTGGTAGGTCAGGGGCGGGATCTCCTCGCCGCCATAGCTGCAGACTACCCTTACTTCCAGATCCCGCTCCTCCTGAGGTGCCAGCGGCACCCACCACTGCGCTAGCTTTTCCGAGACCACGTCCGGCGGAGGGGAAAATAGGAGCCGCGTCTGCCGCTCCAGTCCGTCTAGGCCGCGGTAGCGCAAAGTTACCCCCTCCGGCGTCACCTGGGCCGGCAACAGTTGCCCCCGCTGCGCCCGCCGGATGCCGCGAATCTCAAACATGTCGGCAAAGTCGGCCTCAAAGCGCAGGGTAAGCGGCACGCGGAGCGTCTCCAAGCCGTAGTTGTGAATGCGAATGCGCTCATAGGCCACGTTGTTCCACAAGAAAGTGGTGCGCAAGACGTGTAGCGTCTCTTGTTCAATGAACTGCCCCTCCGAGGTGGTGAACTCGGGGTTGGTGAGATCCACCGCCAGAATGTCCTTGTCTTCCCGCACCTCTGAGCTGAGCAGCAGAAACTGCTTCCCCTGCAAGTCCAAGACCAGCCGAGATAAAAAGCGGGTGTCATCGCGAAACAGGCCGTGATCCCGGATGCCGAGGGGGCGCATGTTTCCCAGGCGGTCAAAAACAGCAAAGCAGTTGTCCTGCTTGAGGACGTGGGGACGCGCCTCCACCAGCGAAGCGCTGGCGCGGATGTAGTACTGATCCTGAATCTGGATGATGTCTTCGGCCATCTCGGTCTTCGCACCCAACCAAAGCAGCAAAACAGCAGCCTCGCAGCTAGCTCAAGCTTTAACTGGGCAGAGTTGACAGGCCAGGGGTGGCTTTCTTCGAGCGCTCCTGCCGCTCGTTCACCAACTGGTTGTAGAGGGCCTCGTATTCCGACACCATCCTCTCGACGCTAAACCGCTCCTCAAACACCTGCCGCACCCCAGCTCGGTCCAGGGATCCCACCTTTTCCAAGGCCTCCACTGCCTCTTCCACGGAGTCAACAATAAAGCCGGAGCGGCTGTCGGCCATCACCTCGGGCACCGAGCCAAAGCGAGTAGCAATCACCGGCGTGCCACAGGCCATGGCTTCAATCATCACCAGCCCAAAGGGCTCCGGCCAGCGGATGGGAAACAGCACCGCGTAGGCCTTGCCCAAGAACTCGTTTTTCTCTTGGTCAGTGATTTCCCCAATGATCTCCACATTGGGATGGCGGCTAGCCAGAGGCTTAATTTCTAGCTCGTAGTACTGGCGATCCACCGCGTCGATCTTGATAGCAGCCTTCAGCGGCATCCCTGCCCGCGCGGCAATTTCAATGGCCGTGTCCAACCCTTTTTCCGGCGAGACCCGGCCCAGAAAGGCCAGGTAATCCCCCTTTTCTGGGTAGAAACGGTGGAGATCCAGGGGTAAGCCATGGTAGACCGTCCCTACCCAGCGCGCCTGGGGCAGCGGCCGCCGCTGAGCATTGGAGATGGAGACCACCGGAATGTCCTGAAACTCGCTGTAGAGAGGCTGCAGCTCCGGAATGTCCAGTCGCCCGTGTAGAGTGGCCAAAAAAGAAACTTGAGGGTGGCGGCGGGCCAGGGCGTAGGGATAGTAGTCGATGTGGCCATGGATAATGTCAAACTCGTTGGCCATCTGAAAGGCCTTCTCCACCATCAAGATGTGGGGAGCCACCGTATCAATGGCCGTGGGATCCAAGCGCAAAGCCCGCTCCCGGAAAGGGATCAAGCGAGCCTGGGTCTGGGAGTCGCCGCTGGCAAATAGAGTCACCTCGTGCCCGCGCCGCACTAGCTCTTCAGTTAACCACGAGACCACCCGCTCGGTGCCGCCGTAGAGCTTGGGGGGTACACTTTCGTGCAACGGGGCAATTTGGGCAATGCGCATCGTTATCCTCCAAACCAAATTGGTAGCCGTTCGGGATTGTTGGTTGCGCCGAGCGAAAGGCGCTTCCCAGGTGCTGACCCCGGCAGCCCAGCCCTGTTACAGCTGGTTGCAGGATTTTCTTACAACCCCTTGGCTAAAGCCGGATGATAAAAAAAGAGGGAGCCAGCTAGATCCAGCCTATGGGCTAGCTGGCTGGCTTGGTTGCGTTGGCTGGTGAGAAAATAGTCCATCCCCCAAGCCTAGCCGATTTCCAGCACGAATACAATCGCCTCATGGGCCGGCTATTTCTGCCGCGGCAAACAGAGGCAGAGTACCAAGCCCAAATTTTGGGTCGGCCTGCCTAAGGGATCCCACCATGCCCTACATGGTTATCTACGACGGCCTCTGCAACCTCTGTGCCACCGGCGTTCAGCTCTTGGAGCAACTGGATCGCGGACGGCAGTTTTGCTATGCCCCCATGCAAGATACCTCTACCCTGGCTCAATGGGGGATCCCACCGGAGCAGGTGGAGCTGGGGATGATTCTCATCGATCTGGAGCACCCAGAGCGCCGCTGGCAGGGATCCGCTGCCATTGAACAAATTGCCGCCCTTTTGCCGAGCGGGGAGGTGTGGCTGGCTCTGTACCGCAACTTTCCTGGCTTGAAGGTTCTGGGGGATCGAGGCTACGAACAGATCCGGGATCACCGCTACGAGTGGTTTGGCCGCCGTAACACCCCATACCTATCTGTCTACCCTGCTTGTGTTTCCTGCCGGGATCCCTTGGCTGACAACCCATAATACTTGGTAATGCTTGCCCTTATCCAGCTACCTGAACTGAAGGAGGCCGATAGGAGAGGGGCTGTACTTAAGGGATCCCTTGACGAAGGATACATTACTCCTGAGTGTTTAATAATTTTTAACTCACCTCATTGGTAAACAGGATGTGTTTGTGTGTCAGGAACACCTTTTCGGCCCTGAGAAAGCTGGCCTAGGATGGAAATGTTATGACGTTGTCAAAGACCCTGTTTTCGGCTGGGTGGTCACTTGGTAAAAGGCTGCCGACAGCTAGAAAACAACGCAAAGAGCAAATCTTTTCGAGCTCGACTTTCCCGGCAGGGCAGTGGTACCATGTCGCCGCAACCTACGACGGCAGCACCATGAAGCTCTATGTCAACGGCAACCTCGAAGCGTCGAAGCCGTTCACATCGTCCATTACTTACGACTCTTTGATTCCCTGGACCATCGGCTCGACAGCGACTCCGATTCGCGCCGCCGGTTATCCGCGCACCTTCAACGGTGTCATCGACAAGGTGGAGATCTTCAACCGGGCACTGTCGCAAGCGGAAATTCAAGCCATCTACAAATCCGGGAAGTGCAAATTCAAGAAGGTGTTCGATCCGACACAGTTTCCGACGAACTGAAGCGGAGGATATGCTCTCTTAAGTTCGTCCGAGTCGGAACAGGAACAACACTCCCGTAAGATCATTACGGAGTTTTGGGAAACAACAGATAGTTCACGGCCAAGGAGCTCTCGGTCACTATGCAACCTACTTCCAACAATTAGTGATGCCAGAGAAACCCTTGGTTGTGACAACTGCCACATAGCGTGCAAAACTCAAACGTTAGGAGGCGTCATCATGAAGAGAATAACAACTATAGCTTTGCATTCCGTTTTTCTCGTAGCTCTTGTTTTCAGCACGGGGCATACCCTTGCACAGCAAGAAACACAAGAAAAGCAGCAGACCGAGAAGAGGCAAGCGCCCATTCAATCAATACCACGTCCGTTGCCAGACATGACAAGGCGGTTGCAAGAAGCCAACAAGGCCTTCCGCGATGCAGTTGCTTCTGAAATGCAAGAAGCTGCGCGTCAAGCTGGTGTCGAAATCCGCATAGACAATTTCGTTGCCATTCCATTTGATGACTCGAGCATGGTTTTCGTAAACGCAATGATCGAAGGTGCCGATAGAGTGAGCATCGAGCAACTCGCTGAAGGTGCGGATGTTTTCTTTGCGGATGTTCTCTTTATCTATTCAGGCGCGAAGCTGGGATTTGCCGGAAGGGAAATAGACCCTGGTTTCTACGTTGTGCGTATCTTGGAAAATCCTGCCTACTTTGTGCGTATCTTGCAAAAGCCTGCCGGCGGGAAGTGGCTCGCCCAATTCATAAACTCAATAAACTCACAAGGCAGGATCGTTTTGGAAACCGATGCGACGGTTGAGAGACCCGACTCCAATGCTGCCAAGATGCAACCAATGTGCACGCTTGGACGAAAAGGCGAACTGATTCTCTTTGGCGAGCACGACCCATTCAAAAATATTACAATTCCACCGGTCAGTTCGAAAAGCTGTCCTTCCTGTGTGCGTGCGCGCTTTGTTTCTGAGTCCAGGACGCTACGCGAGGCAGCATGGCAGGTTGTTAAAAAGGTCGCTAAAGAGCCCGTCTCTATAGAACAGGTGGTTCCTGTAAGTTTAGGACCGGTCCCCCTGCCTGATGCTATTACTGTCCTCTTCAACTGCAGAACCGAAAACAAGCCAGATTGGTGCGAATGTACTTTAGTAGAACGAGGATCAGATTACGGAATCTGGAGTTGCATTGGCCAAGTGAGTAAGAAGTGGTATGTGTTTTTGGTTACCAAATAGATGGAGGTATAACCATGCCAAACGGAACAAGCACTGCAGTGACCGAAGCAACCCGCCTCAAGGATGTCTTCAATGCCCTCTTTGCGGCAACACTTACTGACGTCTAAAAAAAATAGGAGGTATTACCATCCTAGCCGACTCTCTGAAGCCCAAACGCAAGCTCTTAATCTGGGATATTGTCTCTGGCTGGTCAGATAACGGTCAGAACAAGGGGCAATTGATGCCTGCCTTGAACCGCATCGGCACCATCAGAGAAGATGAAGCAGTGATTTGTGTCTTGAAAGACTTTAACCCTACCCTGAGAAATCCAGAACGCTCGGATAATTATCCCGTCATTCGCTACCTGAAAACTTTAGCTAGGCAGAGCCGCAGCAGCCGCAAATCCATTATTCTCATGGGGCCAGAAGCAGTTGTACCCTCAGACCTGAGATCCGAGCCTGCCAAGGGCTGACGCGGCAGCGCATTGAACGCATCCTGGCCCGCGCCTTAGCCGCCAAGGGCAAGGTCAACGAGGGCGATATCGATCTGGTTCTGGAGGAAAAAAGCAATACATTCGCCAGACGGAAATCCTGGAATTTTACAGCCCTTCGGAAACCTTGCAAAATGTCGGCGGCCTGGAAAACCTCAAGGCCTGGATTAGAGAACGCCGCAACAGTTTTAGCGCTCAGGCCCGCGACTATGGCTTGCCCAGTCCCAAAGGGATTTTGCTGGCCGGGATCCAAGGCACTGGCAAATCCCTCTGCGCCAAAACCATAGCCCGCGAGTGGCGCATGCCTCTGCTTAGGCTGGATGTGGGGCGGCTGTTCGGTGGGATCGTTGGCGAAAGCGAAAGCCGCGTGCGCCAGATGATCCAAATTGCCGAGGCGATGGCCCCCTGTGTCTTGTGGATTGACGAATTGGATAAAGCCTTTGGCGGCATCAACAGTGAGTTTTCCGGGGATTCAGGCACCAGCAAACGGGTCTTTGGCAGCCTCATTACCTGGATGCAGGAAAAGACTAAACCCGTTTTCATTGTGGCCACTGCCAACAACGTCCGCATCTTGCCGGCTGAGTTGCTGCGCAAAGGTCGGTTTGACGAGATTTTCTTTGTCAATTTGCCAAACCAACGAGAGCGGGAGGAGATCTTTACAAGTCCACATCCAGCGACTGCGGCCCAACCGCGTGCGGGATTTCTCCTACACCGAGCTGGCTGTGGCAACGGAAGACTTTAGCGGGGCAGAAATTGAACAGGCTATCTATGACGCCATGCACATGGCCTTTAACCAAGATCCACCCCGCGAGTTTACCCAAGAGGATATCCTCAAGGCCATTCGCCAAACCGTCCCTCTAGCCGCCATTGCCCGCGACCAAATTCAAGACTTGAAGGCATGGGCTGCTGAGTCGGGAGCTCGAACCGCCTCCCAGGATCAACGGTTGGTTCAAGAGCTGCAAACCCTGGCTCAAAAGAGAGGACTAGGCCCCATTGAAGTCGATAGCCCCTCTTCCGCCCTGAAAGACCTAATAGCAACTTGGCAGTGACCTGCTCATCCCGGCGTAGTCGAGGGGGAAGGGGCTGGGTTCAGGCTAGACTGGTAGGTACAAACGGGCAAGACGAGGATCCATGGCAGCAAAAGCAAGGGCAAGACCATCTCCGGCGGGGGGAGAGGAGCAGGAGTGGCCTGCCGGCTTTTGGAACAGCCAGGAGGAGCCCAAGGAGGCCTGTGGAGTATTTGGCATTTTGGCCCCTGGGGAGGAGGTGGCCAGACTAGCCTACTTTGGGCTGTTTGCCCTGCAGCACCGTGGCCAAGAATCGGCGGGGATCGCCACTTTTGAAGGAGCCTTTTGCCGAGTACACAAGGCGATGGGCCTAGTTTCCCAAGTTTTTGACGAGGTAAACCTGGCCCAGCTCAGCGGCGACTTGGCAGTGGGCCACACCCGCTACTCCACCACTGGCTCTAGCCGCATGGCCAACGCTCAGCCGGTGATCGTGGAAAGCCGCCTGGGGCCGCTGGCTTTGGCCCACAACGGCAACTTGGTCAATGCCGAGGAGCTGCGCAAAGAACTGGAAGCTGCCGACCGCCACCTCACCGGCAGCACTGACTCGGAGTGCATTGCCCACGCCATTGCCCAGGCAGTCAATCAGGGCCAAGGGTGGGTAGAAGCCACCTGTCAGGCTCTGCGCCGCTGCCGTGGGGCTTTTAGCCTGGTCATCGGCACCCCCGAAGGGCTGATTGGAGCGCGGGATCCCTACGGCGTGCGCCCGCTGGTGTTAGGACTTTTGAGTAGCAACCCCACCAGGCAGGAGCTGCTGCAGCCCCAGATGGTGGGCAGCCCTCATTGCCCCGAAGCCCCACGGCTGCACTATGTCTTGGCCTCCGAGACCTGTGCTTTGGATATCATCGGAGCCGATTACCTGCGCCAGGTGGAGCCGGGGGAGCTGGTGTGGATTGACCGGCAGGGGCTGCAATCGGTGCGCTGGGCGGAGGCCAACCCTAAACTGTGCATCTTCGAGATGATCTACTTTGCCCGCCCCGATAGTTGCATGCATGGGGAAAGCCTCTACTCCTACCGGGTGCGGCTGGGAGAACAACTGGCCAGGGAAGCTCCGGCAGAGGCCGACTGGGTAATCGCGGTGCCCGATTCCGGCACCCCGGCGGCCATTGGCTATGCCCGCCAGACAGGGATCCCCTACACCGAGGGGCTGATTAAAAACCGCTATGTGGGCCGCACCTTCATTCAGCCCACCCAGTCGATGCGGGAGCGGGGCATTCGCATGAAGCTCAACCCCCTGGAAGATGTGCTGCGGGGGAAGCGAATTGTTATTGTGGACGACTCGATTGTGCGCGGCACCACCAGCCAGAAAATCGTCAAGGCCCTGCGCCAGGCGGGGGCAACCGAAGTTCACATGCGCATCTCCAGTCCGCCGGTTACCCATCCCTGCTTCTACGGCATCGACACGGACAGCCAAGACCAGTTGATTGCCGCCAAGTATTCGGTGGCAGAAATTGCTGAGAAAATCGGGGTGGACTCTTTGGCCTACCTGAGCTGGGAAGGCATGCTGGCGGCCACAGGCCAGGATCCCAATTCTTTTTGCTCTGCCTGCTTTACCGGCCACTACCCCATTCCTGTCCCAGAGGGGCTAAAGCGCTCCAAGCTCGCTCTGGAGACAGCAGCCAGCCGCAAAGATCGCTAGCCAATGCTGGAGAGCCTGCGGAGGGAACATGACCTTGCGCCTGCGCCAACTGGGGGATCCCATCCTGACTCAAGTAGCTGAGCCGGTCACTGAGTTTGGGAGGCCGGCTTTGCAAAACCTCATTGAAGAAATGCTTGCCACTTTGAAAGAAGCCCAGGGGGTGGGCTTGGCGGCTCCGCAGGTGGGATCCCCCCTCCAGGTCATCATTGTGGCCTCCCGTCCCAACCCTCGCTATCCCGACGCTCCCCAAATGGAGCCGCTGGTGATGCTCAACCCCCGCCCCTTGGCCTTGAGCGACGAGCAGGTGCTAGGGTGGGAGGGCTGCTTGAGCGTGCCCAACTGCCGTGGCTTAGTGGCCCGTGCCCGCGAGGTGGAGGTGGAGTACTACACCCCAGAAGGTGTCCGGCAGAGAGTGACTTGGCAGGACTTCCCAGCACGAATTTTCCAGCACGAGTACGATCACCTCTTGGGCCGGTTGTTCCTGGATCGGCAGCCGCAGCAACTGCTGACGGAAGCTGAGTACCAGACCCAGATCCACAGCTTGGCCGGTGGCACAGAAGAGCAACAATTGCCACCCTGACAAAGGCCTGCAAAGGCAGAGCAGTCAGCGTCCTAGTCAGCCCACTACCTTCTGCACTGCCTGCAGCCGCCCCAAGGCCCAGCCTCGCCGGTGCAACAGGGCAAAAGAGGTCAGTAAATCCGGCCCCTGCAGCTCGCCGGTCAAGGCCGCCCGCAAACTTTTCATGAGCAAGCCCTTTTTCATCCCCTGGCTTTGGGCCACCTGGTCCACCAGTGGCTGCAGGCTCTCAGCAGTAACTGGCTGAGGCAGCTCGGCAGCAGCCAACGCAGATGCCATGGCTGCCATTGCCTCTGCCACTCCCGGCAAGCGCAACTGTTCCAGCGCAGGCAAGCTGTAGCTAAGGGGCTCTACGAATAAAAAGCGACTTAGGGGAGGGGCCTCCGCCAGGCGGTCGATGCCGTCAGCCACTAGGCGAGCCACATCCTCTAGCCAACTGGAATCGGGCACCGATCCCAGGTCAAACCCCGCCGCCTGCCAAAAGGGAGTCAGTCGCTCCACCAACTCCGCTGGCGAAAGCCGCTTGATGTACTGGCTATTGATCCAGTTCAGCTTGTCCCAGTCAAAACGGGCAGCAGCCCGGTTGACTCGGTCAAAGTCAAACAGGGTAGCTGCTTTTTCCAACGAGAAAATTTCTTCCCCATCTGGGGGAGACCAACTCAGCAAAGCCAGGTAGTTTTTGAGGGCCTCGGGCAGAAAGCCCATTTGCTGAAACTCGGTTACCGAAGTGGCTCCATCCCGCTTGGAGAGCTTCTTCCCTTCTTGGTTTAGGATCAGGGGGGAATGGGCAAATTGCGGCGGTTCATGCCCCAGCGCTCGGTAGAGCAAGATCTGCTTGGGCGTGTTGCCAATGTGGTCTTCGCCACGGATGACGTGGGTGATTCCCATGTCAATATCGTCTACCACCACTGCCAAGTTGTAGAGAGGGTAGCCATCCGCCCGCGCGATGACCATGTCCCCACCTAAGTCCTGGGTGTTCCAGGTAATGGGGCCGCGGATGAGATCCACCCACGAGACCTCCATCGGCTCCTCAATCTTAAACCGGATCACCGGCTGCCGCCCCTCAGCTTCGTAGGCCCGTCGCTGCTCCTCGGTGAGAAAACGGTGGCGGTTGTCGTAGCGGGGGGCTTTGCCAGCGGCCTTTTGGGCAGCCCGCATGGCTTCCAGCTCCTCCTCAGTGACATAGCAGCGGTAGGCCAGCCCCCGATCCAGAAGCTGCTGCACCACTTCCCGGTAGCGCGCCATGCGGTTGGACTGGTAAATGGGCCCTTCGTCCCAGTCCAGCCCCAGCCAGGCCAGCCCCGCGAGGATATTACGGGTGTAGCGGGGGGAAGAGCGCTCGCGGTCAGTGTCTTCGATGCGCAGGATGAACTGGCCACCATGGCGGCGGGCATAGAGCCAGTTGAACACTGCTGTCCGGGCTGTGCCAATGTGCAAGTTGCCAGTTGGGCTGGGGGCAAGGCGAACGCGAACACTCACAGGCAACGCTTCCTAAAGAGGGCATCCCGATCCTAGTCAGCATTGGGATCCCTTGTCATGTTGGAATCCGCAGGCGGTTGCCAATTGAAGCAGTTTGGGTAGAATCCGCCTTAGCTGCCAGTCAAGCGGTAAGCTCCCCGGGGGTAAAGGTTGATGGGCAGCGCCCAGATCTTCCCGTGTTGAGGAACAAGCTGTAGCGTAAAGGGAATTACGGAACATGCGTCTAGCCTTGGCGATGGTTCTAGGGTGTTTAGCCGCCGGGATCCCGGCAAGGGGTGTCTTTGGCCAAATTGCCTATCCTTCTTACCCGGTGGGGAATACCTTGGATGAGATTCTGTTGGATAAGGGCAGGGAGGTGGATCCAGTGGCTTTCCCTGAAGAGGTGGTGCGCTCCCAGGCCAAGCGAGTCACTGCCTTCTTCACCGCTTTGCTAAACCAGCGCACCAACATCCCGCCCTTGCGCTCTTTGGATTTGCCTAGCCCCTATCAAGCCTCAGTTCGTACTCAGGCCGGCTATTACCGCGTCACCCAGACAGAGCCTGTTTTGGACGCTGAGATCCTCCGCTAGGCAAGCCGAGAGTGGAAAATCCAGAGAAGCTAAGATCGGCTTGTAGCGTTTCAGGCTGCCTATGCCTGCCCAACCCAAGGTGAAAGCCCCTTCTAAGGGTGTGGATCCCCGCCAATTCACTGCAGCTGATGTGGCAGCTATTGCAGAGCGACTGGAGCGCAACGAGTACCCTAACCTCTTCGACTGCCTGGAAGACTGGCGCCTACTGCAGGCCGTTGCTTTTTACTCTCCCAAGCTGGTGGCTCCTTATGCCCACTTGTTGGAGTGGGGAGAAGTGGATGAAGATTAGAGCTGCCTCTGAGTTTCTCCTTCAGCCTGCTTGACCAGGTGGGCCTAGTCGGGGCGGGTCCAATTTGGCCAGCTTGGAATGGCTTTCTCGAAGGTCTTGGATCTTGCGGCTATTGGCGGCACTCTGCTCGGGCGTCCAGGCCAGCAGTTTTTCTACCCGAATCCAAGCAGCCTTGGCTCCGGTTGTTCACTGCCTTTCGGAGCTACACACCCATCCCTGCCAGCGTGTCGATCAGCTGCTCCAGGATCAGGGTGAGGTTGGGGTGAGAGGTTTCAAACAAGGCCAGTGCTTCTTCCAGGCGATCCTTTAGCCCTCGGTCTTGTTGGCTTCCCATCTCGGCCAGCAGCGCTTCCACTTCCTGACAGATGGCGGCAATTTGCTGCCGTTGCTTTTCCTCCAAGCCAGAGGCCTTTTGCAGCTCAACATCAAGATCATGCAGCAGCTTGCGCAGTCTTGATTCGGCCATTCTCAAGTCCCACCACCTTGCCCTAATCAAATCATACGGCTTGCCCGAGAATCTCAGAGGTGGAAGCGCCCTTAGCTAAGATAGGCAGCAACCTGGCTTCTGCTGCTCTGGGCCGATAGGGGATGGGGCAAGAACGCACCGTCTGGGTGAGGTGAGGGAACCGATGGTTGGGGCTTTTGTCCGACCGGCTAGAGGAGCGGTGGGAGTAAGCTGGGGGTGAACTCCTGGGGGGTGAAAGAAATGAAGGGGGGCAACAGCTGGAAAAGGAAGTGGGCGCCTTGGCTAGCTCTTGGGCTAGCGCTAGCCGTGTTAGCGTGGGGTGTGGTCGGCAGCAATGGAGGAGCGATGGCCAGTCCCGACAAAGGATCCCGAACGTTGACTGTAACCGGTCAGGGATCGGTTGCCGTGGAAACCTCAATTGCAGTGATCCGGCTAGGGGTAGTGATCCAAGGGGATACGGCCCAATCTGTCCAGCAGCAGCTGGCTGAGCGTTCGGAGCGGCTGGTCAACCGCCTCAAAGAGCTGCAGGTAAACGCCCTGCAAACCACCGGCATTTCCCTCTATCCCCAATACGACTACCAAAAGAGCCCGCCCCGCTTGACAGGGATCCAGGGGCAAAACCGCTTCCAATTTGAGGTGCCCATAGCCCGAGCAGGACAAGTGCTGGATGAAGCCGTGGCTGCTGGAGCCACCCAGGTGGAGTCGGTCAGCTTCCGAGCCAATGAGGCCGCCCTGTTGCAAGCACGCAGCCGCGCCCTAACCCAAGCTGTGGAAGATGCTCGACGCCAAGCCAGCGACGTGCTGGGGGCCTTGAACCTGAGCATCCGTTCCGTAGAACGCATCCAGATTCACAGCGACAGCTATGTCCAACCCCCGGTTCCTCTGGCAGGCATGGGTGGAGCGGAGTATGCCCGCCTCCAGGCAGCCACCACGCCAGTAGAAGGGGGACAACAGACAGTGCGCGCCCAAGTGACTCTTGAGATCCGCTACTAGCTGCTCTCCCGCGCTTGTCAAGACGTTGAAGTCGAGAGGGATAGGAGTGGAAAGACGCATTTCGGGAAGCACGCAGCTGCTGGGCCTAGTTGGGGATCCGGTAGCCCACAGCCTCTCCCCAGCGATGCACAACGCCGCTTTGGCGGCCATGGGAGAAGACTACTGCTATGTGCCCTTTCCCGTGAAGGCAGAGCGCTTGGCGGTGGCGGTGGCAGGGCTTGCAGCCATCGGGGTGCGAGGGTTTAACGTAACGATTCCTCACAAGCAGGCCATTCTGCCTTTGCTTAGCCAGGTGGAAACGCGGGCGGCAGCGGTGGGAGCGGTGAACACCGTCTACGCCTTGCCCGAGGGAGGCTGGGGTGGCACCAACACCGACATCGACGGCTTTGTTCAACCTTTGCTGGGTTTAGAGAAAGGGATCCCTGTCCTAATCCTGGGATCTGGCGGGGCGGCGCGGGCGGCCATCCAGGGCTGTTTGGAGTTGGGGCTGGGGCCAGTGCGGGTGGCTGGGCGATCCCCTGAGAAGTTACAGGCCCTGCAGCAAACCTGGCCGCAGCTGGAGACGCTAAGCTGGGCCGAGCTGGATCGCCGCTTGCCCGAAACTCGCCTTGTAGTCAACACTACCCCCGTGGGCATGCAGAAGCCGGGCTCTGCTACTGAACTTTCCCCTCTTAGCTCGGAACAACTGGCCCTATTGCCTGCCGGCGCCGTTGTTTATGACCTCATCTATGTACCGGATCCCACGCCGCTGCTGCGCATGGCAGCTGAGCTGGGCCACACCCCCATCAGTGGTCTGGAGATGCTGGTTCACCAGGGGGCCAAAGCTCTCTCCCTCTGGCTGGGGGGCAAGCCTGTGCCGGTGGAGGTAATGCGGCAGGCAGCTCGACAGCAGTTGGCCAAGTACCGAATTGAGTCTTGACCCCAGAAGATGCGGAAGTCGGGGGATATCGAGTTCTGGCGGTGTTGTCCTTTGGCTTGGCTAGGCGGGAACAATTGCCTTTGGTTTGCCGATCTCTAGGGAGAGACGGGGCTAAGGCTTCTGTATGAGTTAAGGGTGTTGGGGTTGCCAAGGCAGCAGTGGAAAAAACCCGGAATCCCCTGGCTGGCAGGTGTGCTTGGCGCCCTGATACTGCTGGGGCCCAGGAGTGCTGCCCAAGCCGAATTCCAGTGGCCAGGCCATTTCTCTTTCCCAGGGGGATCTCCCCTGGCTTTTCGGCTTGACGCCTACTGCCGCCAGCCACCGGAGGAAGTGGCGCGCAAGGCTCAACTGCGCCAGCGGGCTGCCCAGTCGGATGCGGCTTGGGCCGAATACACCCAAGTTTTAGCCGAACATCGCGCTGCCTTGCTCGCCTGCCGCAGCCGCCGTTGGCCGCAAGTCCAGGCCATTTGGGTGCGCCTGCATCCTTGTGATGCCAATCCGGGCGTGCTGGATCAGGTGTTCGACCAAGTGGTGAACCTAGGCTACAACCGCGTCTTTATCGAGACCCTGCACGACGGCCGCTCCATCTTGCCGGATGGGGCAGGAGGGATCTGGCCCAGCCTGCAGCCCAATGCCGATTTGCTGGACTTGGCTCTCAAGGCGGCGCGACGGCGGGGGCTTTCGGCTTATGCGTGGGTGTCTTCCCTCAATTTCGGCTACAGCTACGGTCAGCGCCCGGATCGCCAGTCCGTCTTGGCCCGCAACGGTCGTGGCCTTTCTACCCTCTTGGATCCGGCAGCAGCCCTCCCCGAAGATTTGGGTAGCCCCGATGAAGTGTTTGTGGATCCCTTTCATCCCATAGCGCGACGGGATCTTGCCGAGCTCATCCGCCGGATCTTGCAGCGGCAGCCGGACGGAATCCTCTTCGACTACATTCGCTATCCCCGCGGCTCGGGGGCCTCAAGCCTAGCCACTAACGTCCGGGATCTGTGGATCCACGGGGAGGGGGCCCGACAGGCCTACCTGGACTTGGCAGAAAACCCGGCGGGGCGAGCCTTGCTGGAGCGTTACCTAAGTCAGGGCTACATTACCGTAGCGGATGTTCTCCACCTGGATGCCACCTATTCTGAAGAGCCGAAGTGGCGTCGGCCAGGGGATCCCAGGCCCAGCGCGACTGAGGAATGGGTATTTTCTCCAGAGCTATCGACCTGGGTTACCCGGAGCACAGCAAGCAAGAATTGGCAGGGAGAGCAGCATTCCACCCCTGCCCATTCAGGGAAGAGCAACTTGGCTCCCACTCCTTCTCCCACGCCCACCCCTCCTGCCGCCGTTCGCCAAGCACGCTGGCAGCAGCAGCTCTGGGAGCTCAGCGTTGAGTTCGCTCGCCAGGGGGTGCTCGATTACCTTCGACAAGCTGCCCAGCTCGTCTGGAAAAGGGGAATTCCAAGCGGGGCTGTCTTTTTCCCCGATGGCAACCTGAAGGTAGGGGAGGGGTTTGATGCTCGCCTCCAGCCTTGGGATCGCTTTGATCCAAACATGGAATGGCACCCCATGGCCTATGCCAAGTGCGAGGACAGCTCTTGTGTGGTCAAGCAAGTGGAGCGAGTTTTGGCTGTAGCTTCTCCCCAAACCTTTGTTTGTCCCGCTATTGCTGGGCTGTGGGGACAAGCGCAGCGAAACCGCCCCAGTCTAGAAACTCAGATGGCAGCCCTGGCCCGCCGCTTCCCGCAGTTGTCCTGTGTGAGTCACTTCTCCCTCTCCTGGATCGAGCCGGAGCTAGAGCGCAGCCGCCGTACCTGCCAGCTTTAACGCCCGTACCAATCTAGGAGGCTGCTGTCTAAATCCTCGACTCAACCACTTGCTGCAACTGCTCCAGAAGCTCAGCCTCGGCAGCGGCGTCGTAGAGCCGTGAGCAAAGTAGCAGGCAGGCAGCTGCGGAAGATAGGCGCAGAGCTACAAAGTTGAGATTAGGACCAGAGCGTAGCGCTCGGCGTAGTCCATTAAAGCCTGAGCCGCAGACACAACGCTGTCCTGCACAGGGTGTGCCGGCGATTGGTCCGCGGTGGGCTTTGAAAACAAGGTAGAGACTTCTGGCCGGCTTAGCTCCAGGGATCCCAATTTTCGTGAAACTTACCTTCCAGGATGGCCTGGCGCATTTTCTGCATGTAGCGCACTAGCTCAGTGATGTTGTGGATAGAAAGCAGAGTGTAGCCCAGGAGCTCCCCTGCGCGGATGAGGTGACACAGGTAGGCGCGGCTAAAGTGGCGGCAGGTGTAGCAGGGACAGTCGGAATCAATGGGATCTAGGCTGCGGCGGTGTTCGGCATTCTTGATGTTCCAGCGTTTGCCCCGGCTGATTACCGTACCATGGCGAGCATAACGGGTGGGGATCACGCAGTCAAACAAATCCACTCCAGCAGCCACTGCGGCCCGTATCTCAGCATAGGTGCCCACCCCCATAAGGTAGCGAGGGCGATCTGCCGGCAGTAGAGGAGCTACCTGCCGCACCACGGCGTGCATCAGCTCCACTGGCTCTCCTACACTCACCCCGCCAATGGCATACCCCGGCAGATCCAACCGACAGACCTCTTCCACCGCCTGGTGGCGCAGCTCTGGGTAAACCCCTCCCTGGACAATGCCAAACAAGGCTTGATCTGAACGGCGATGGGCCTCTACACAGCGCTTCAGCCACTGATTGGTTCGCCGCACCGCTGCAGCTACCGCTTCTGGACTAGCAGGGTAGGGGGGACACTCATCAAAAGCCATGATGATGTCCGCGCCCAAGGCATTTTGGATTTGAATGGCAAGCTCAGGGGTAAAGCGAACCAGACGCCCGTCGTAGGGGGAGCGGAAGGTCACCCCTTCCTCGTCAATTTTGCGAATGGCGCTGAGGCTGAAGACCTGGAAACCCCCCGAGTCGGTGAGGATGGGGCCCGGCCAGCCCATAAAGTGGTGTAGCCCCCCTGCTTCTTGGATGATGCTCTCGCCAGGCTGCAGGTGGAGGTGGTAGGTGTTGCAGAGAAGGATGGGGGCACCGGTTTCCTTAAGCTGGGCAGGGGTGAGGGTCTTCACGTTGGCCAGAGTTCCCACCGGCATGAAGCAAGGGGTGGGAATTTCGCCGTGGGGGGTGATGAAATATCCCGCCCGCGCCTGCGTGTTGGGGCAGGTGCCCTCGCAAACAAACGTAAAAGCCGCCAAAGTTAGCGCTCTGGATCCATTGCGTGCGCAGCCGAGCTTAGCATAAGAGTAGGATCCCTTTGCAGAACCTGCCTCTTCCCTTGACAGGGATCCCTTTTCTTGGGCAGACTTATAGATCGCTGCGGAACTGGCGGAATGGTAGACGCGCTAGATTCAGGTTCTAGTGGCAGCAATGCCATCGGGGTTCAAGTCCCCGGTTCCGCATCTAAGTACAGCTAAGATCTCTGGCTTCACCTCTACTTCCTCTTAGCGCGGATCACCTCTGTGTTTCCGGCAACAGCCAGCTCTATATTAGCTTCGGGAAAGGCAGGGCTGTTGGTACCCTTGTATCCCAGGCACATCCCGGTTTTCCAATCCCCCCAGTGCTACCCCCAAGGCACCATCAATGCTCAAGGCCTTTACCAGGCTATCTTGGAGCTTTTGCATAGCTAAAGCTATTCTCCTTTTGCCGAGCTTGTGGTATCATGCTAGGCCCTTTGTTAAAAAGTTTCAACCTGAAGTTCCCATACGAACGATAGGAAATAGCCTGGTCAAACGATAGGAAATAGCCTAGTCATCTTAACTAACACTATAGATTGGAGTTTATTCTATCAATCTTCCCTGGCTTTGACACCAGTACGAATGTCGAGACTGAGATCCGACCAGCTTTTTTCTCTTCTGCCTACAGCGGATCTGGATAGGTCAGGCCTGGGCCTGTAATTTTGCCTCGTCTGACGGAGCTGCTGAGCAGGGCGAGAATGCAGACAGCTCATCCAGCAGGAAGCGGGCTTGGAGAGCGGATCCCTGTAGCTTCCGGTAGAGAGGCTTGGAGGTTATGCTGGGGTTACTCTATTGACCTCCAAGCCCGGTGGTTGGGATCCCTTCCTGGCCTATGCCCAAAGCTCCCCTTCCTCCCAACGAAAAAGAGCGGCTGGCTGCCCTGCGGCAGTACCAGATTCTCGATACGGCACCTGAAACTGCCTTTGACGAGATCGTCCGCCTTGCCGCCCACATCTGCGGCACACCTATCTCTCTGGTGACTCTCATAGACGAGCATCGCCAGTGGTTTAAAGCCAAATTCGGCGTCGATGTGCAGGAGACTCCCCGGGATGTGGCCTTCTGCGCCCACGCCATCTTGTCTCCCCAAGAGCCGCTGGTGGTGCCCGATGCCACTCAGGATCCGCGCTTTGCCGACAACCCGCTTGTTACGCAAGAGCCCCACATCCGCTTCTATGCTGGCATCCCTCTGGTAACTCCAGAAGGGCAAGCCTTAGGCACGCTTTGCGTTATCGATTATCAGCCTCGGCAGCTCAGCCCGGAGCAATTGGAGCAGCTTAAGGCCCTGGCCCATCAGGTAGTAGCTCAGTTGGAGCTGCGCCGCACCTTGAGGGAGCTGGCTCGGACGCCTTTGCTGCCGAAGCCGGGCGACGTCAAACCTGCCCGTAAAAACCGCTTTCTACTCAAGGTGACGGCCGGTTTTGGCCTAGCTGCCTTGCTTCTGGGCGGGATCACCTACTCAGCTCAGCGGAATGCCTCTCAACTGCCGCAACTGGCAAGCCGAGTGGCCCACACTCTGAAAGCAATCCAAAGCTTGGAGGGATTGTTGGCGGAAACCTGCGCCGCCGAGGCCGGTCAATATGGTTATCTTCTGACCAATAATCCTCGCTATCTCAGTGAGTACCAAGCCAGCCTTGAAGCCACCTCCACCCATCTGCGCTTGTTGAAAGAGCTCACTGCTGACAACCCCCTGCAGCAAGAGCGCCTGAAGCGCCTAGAGCTGCTGCTGGAGCAACGGCTACGAGTCATCCAAGACTTGATCCGGCTGAGGGAGCAAGAGGGGCTACCTGCCGTTCAGGAAGCTCTAGAAAGCAGCGAAGGGCCAAGGTTAATTGAGCAAATTGTCGAGTTGATTCGGGTGCTGCAGCAGGAGGAGAATCGCCTTCTGAAGCAACGCAATCAGGAACTGCAGTTAACCTGGGTGAGAACCAATCTTGTTGCCCTGGGGGGGCTGATTTTCACTTACCTGGTTCTGAGCGCCGTTTACTTCCTCATCCGCCGGGAGGCTGCCGAGCGGGAAGAGGCAGAACGATCCCTCAAGCAAGAGCGAGATTTTACCAACGCAGTTATCGATACAGCAGGGGCGTTGGTAGTGGTCCTGGATCC